>CAZMNL010000042.1:0-13510 GCA_964567525.1 uncultured Anaerolineaceae bacterium | reverse complement strand
TAAAGGTCTTGCGTCAAGCGGGCGTTGTTGATGCTGAACAACGTGGGCTGTGGGCATACTATTACTTAAAAGCTGGCAGCCTGGGGGCGTTAAGCGCGTTGTTGGGACAAACCGAAAAAGCATGATGTTTCTTTTTTGCCCGTTAAATCGAACGTTCTCTATTTAGCAGGAGCCGAAGCAACACGCATGAAGTACAGGCGATTACCTGTTTTTCCAGGCTCAAGTTTTCAGGTGCTAATCAATCGATACAGTAGGAGATAAACCGATCGATGACCTCACAATCCCACTCTACCGCCGCGCAAACCGGCACGATTTTCCAGCGACTTTCACTGCTGGACCGCTTCCTACCGCTGTGGATTTTTATCGCCATGGCTGCTGGCGTGATCCTGGGCAAGCTAGTCCCGGATATCCAGGACACCTTCGACTCGCTGCGCATCGATACGGTGTCCTTCCCGATTGCCATCGGCTTGCTCTGGATGATGTACCCGGTGCTGGCAAAGGTAAAGTACGAGGAACTCAATAACCTGCGCGGGCAAGGGCGCTTGTTCGCTGTCTCGATCCTGCAAAACTGGATCATCGGCCCGGCGCTGATGTTCGCGCTGGCGTGGCTGTTCCTGGCGGATTATCCCGAATACCGCACCGGGTTGATCATCGTCGGGCTGGCGCGCTGCATCGCGATGGTGTTGATCTGGAACATGCTGGCAGGCGGCAACAACGAAGACTGCGCCGTACTGGTCGCGCTCAACTCAGTATTTCAGATTATCATGTACAGCCCGTTGGCGTACTTCTACCTCAAGTTCCTGCCCGAACTGTTCGGCGCAGACACGGCTGAAGTGGGTGTGACGATGTGGGAGATTGCCAAGAGCGTGCTGATCTTCCTGGGTATTCCGCTGCTGGCGGGCGTGGTTACGCGTTTTGCGCTGATTCGTCAGCGGGGCCGCGAATGGTACGACGGTAAATTCGCGCCGCGCCTGGGCAGCACTGCGATCATCGGGCTGCTGTTCACGATTGTGGTCATGTTCAGTATGCAGGGCGAAAAGATCGTCGATCAGCCGGTGGACGTGCTGCGCATCGCCATCCCGCTGCTGGTGTATTTCGCCCTGATGTTCCTGATCAGCTTCTACATCTCGCACCGGTTGGGCTTCCGCTATGACGAATCGGCGACGCTGTCCTTCACCGCCGCCAGCAACAACTTTGAACTGGCGATTGCGGTGGCGGTGGGTGCGTTTGGCATCGCCTCCGGCGAAGCGCTGGCGACCGTGGTCGGCCCCCTGGTTGAAGTGCCGGTGTTGATCGGCCTGGTGTATGTGGCGCTGTGGCTGGGACGCCGCTTCTACAAGGGCGACCCGTCGGTACCTCAAAGTGAAACGGTTGCGGTTGGGGACTAACTTTGCCGATCTGTACCCATCCCAGGTGATAACCGAGCAAAATCTGGGATGGGGTAATCCTACACCAAACTCAGTCCTACGCTAGCTCTCACCAGGCAGACCAGATTTGTCCCCAATACATTACGAGCTTTATCCAGCCATCTCGCCCAATCTCGTCACATTTGCATCTGTCACTTAGCACACAAAAAAACGCCATCAACGCCAACAACAAGAGCGGCTCAATGCTGAGCCGCTCCATCCTATAACGTTTTTTAAGGCTGACGAGGCATCCCCCAAAAAACGTCTTAGCAGCAGTCACTTTTCAGATAACGAACTGTGTTGGACTGCTCAACGTGATAATAACCCCCCTCCGCACAGGCGCGACACAGCGTCAGCCCGTGCTGGATAACTTCACGCTGGTTGATGATCTCTTCCCCGCACACGTCACAGTTGACCCGCACACCGGGACGGCTGATGATCTCATCGACAGAGAGGCTCAGTTCGACGGGCTGCCAGCATAACAGTTCCTCAGTGGGCATCACCTGATACGCCTGTAACATCATATGCCAACGGCTTTCAGCGTCTGTGATATAGTGGCCTGCCCGGCTGCGCGATTCGGGGTGCGGCCAGATACGGATAGATGCCCCTGTCTGTGTGTCAACAAAGGTTGCCGCTGCCTTGCCATAATCGATCAGGCGCATGGTACGCTTGCCCAGCCAGCAGCCGGTTGCCGCCGATACGCCGTCAGCAAAACAGCCGTCCGTTTCAACGAACGTGAATAAGCGCTTATCTGTTTGGGGCAGCTCAAGCCCCAGAAGAGCGGCGGCCTGCATTCCCATCCGAACACCAAGCACCTGTCGGGGACACAAATGCTTATGTAGGGCAGAAGACCGCGCAAGAAGATCGGGCAAAGCCACTGTCATCTGATTCAACATTTCTCACCCTTTTGCGAAAACCGCCACTATCGTCATCCAATACCTGTTGATTTGGTTTGTGCCGGCAAGGGAGATATCCCCCTTGCCGGTAAGTTGTTTAGACTTTCTGTAGCCGCACCTTGGTGTCATAGAACACCGCGCTGCCGCCCACCGGGTCAACCAGGGTCGTGTTGCCCAGATAGGGGTCAACGCGCATCGCGGCGTTGGCATGGAACCCACGCACACGGCGTTCGTCCCCCTCAATGGTCTTGCCGTCAATGGTGAAATCCACACCGCCATAAGACCAGTGACCAAAACCGAGACCAAACGCGATGACGCCCGGACGAATGCCCTGAGTCGTCTTGACTTTGCCGATCATCGGAATCTTCGTGCCGTTCGCCAGGTCCCACTCACCGTTGGGGTTGGATGCGGAGCTGATCCGCACCATGTCGCCATCCTCCAACCCACGCGCAGCAGCATCATCGACGTGCATCTCGACGGCGTTTTCCGGCAGAACAGCCAGCAGCCAGTAGTTTGACGCCGTGCGCGACTTGGTTTGAGAGATGACTTTGTAGGTGATCAGGTGCAGATCGTACCCGTCTGCGCTGTCGTCAACGACTTCACCCAATACGGACATCCCCGCCGGGATGTACCGCGCATAGCCCGCCAGGTGTTCGCCTGTCATGGGGTTTTTCGTGCCGTAGGTTTTCTCTTGATAGAGATTAAGCAAGGTGCCGAACGGGTGGGCGGCCTGCACCGTATCCACGCCAAAATAATTGGCGCTCTGCTCCGGGAAGACACGCTGCGTATACCCTTTGCTGAAACTTTCAAAACGTCCACCCCGGTTCATCACGTAAACAACTTTGGGCCACAGATCACCGGCGATGGCCTGCCAGCGTTCGGCGTCAAATACGCTCGGCGGCAGGTGGCGATGGCCTTCAAGGAAGATACGAATTTCCTCTTCGTCGGCGTCCGGCACCGCGCCCGACCCGTCCTCTTTTTCGCCAAAAGCGAGGTTGGCGACCATCTTCAGGTAAAACTCATCCGGGTGAACCAGGTCGCCATACGCGCCAAAGCTGCCTTCACCAAACGCTTTCAGTTCCAGCCGTTCCGCAATCCCCATCAGTACCGCTTCGAGCGACAGGGGAGTCTGCTGGCCGAACACCGTCACGTCAGGGACCATCGGCGCGATAACCGGGTTGCGCACTGCTTCGATCTTGACCGGCACACTGGGGTGACTGCCCTGAAACTCCCACCGTTCCAGGTACATCGTATCCGGGAAGATGTAGTCTGCATACATGCTCGTTTCGCCAATGAACGGATCAATGGCGATGAACAGCGGCAGCTTTTCGGGGTTAGCCAGTGTCTCGATGTTGGTGTGTCCGGCGGGCAGCGAGTAGACCGGCGACCCCATATACAGCATCAAGGCTTTGACAGGATACGGGTAAGCGTCGCCAATCGATGGGATGATTTCCTGGTAGACATCGCTCGCCAGGTAGTACCATTGGCGCGGCGCAGGATAGCCATCACGCAAAAACAGCGTGTGGTTTTCATACTTCTCACTATGCCGGATAATGCTGGTTCCGAACAGGGAAATACCGGTGCTGCCTTCCTTGAGTTTGAAGGGCTGTCCGGCTTTGCTGCCATCCGCTTTGTAGGTGCTGGCTTTAATGAGGCCGCCCGCGTAGTCGTAATTGCCGATCAGCGCGTTGAGCGTGTACCAGGCCAGCACGTTGTAAAAACCGTTGGTATGCTGGCTGACACCGCGATGGATATCCGCAACGGCGCGCTTGCCGTGACTGGTGAATTCCGCGGCCACTTCAATGATATCATCGAGATCCAGCCCGCACAGGTCGGCCCATTCCGGCATGGTGTATTCGTGCGCCGCATCCGAGATGATCTGTAAGCCGGATTTGACCGCGATCCCCTCAATGGTGGTATCGACCAGCAGGTCGCCGCGTACCGCATCGGCGGCATCACGCGCGTAGGGGTCAACCGCAACCGGCTCGCCATCGACGAGCGCGACGAAGTAATCGAACGCATAGGTTTTGTCAGGATCGGTCGAAAGGGGACGTTCTTCTTTCTCGCGCAGGCCAATTTCGCTGGCGCGCAGGAAATTACCGGGCACGCCGTTTTCATCCAGCTTCACCAGCCAGCTTGCCTCAGTCCAGGTCGGCTCACCGATGGCGTTGGCGGCAGCGGCGTTGGCGGCGGAAAGATACAAGCCGTCGTAACGCTCGTTGTCGATAATCCACTGGATCATCGCCAGCGCCAGGGCTGCTTCTGTGCCGGGCTTGCCGGGCAGCCACTTCCAGGCTTTGGAAGCGGTCTTGGAGAAGCGCGGGTCAACCACGGCTATACGCGCGGTGCCATTGGCCGTATTGGTCGTAATGCGGGGCGTGCGCAGCGGCGGCCCATAGTTCGCCTCAAAGGGCGATGCCCCGACCAGGAGCACGAATTCGCTGTTGCCGATATCGCCCTGCCAGTAGAATTTTGATCCGCCCGTCCACTTGCCATCGATATACTGCTCCGACATGGCCTTACCTGTGAAATACAGGCTGCCCTGGCAGACGGTCGTATGGCCGTGTGCGTTGGGGGTGCCATACGCCGTCAAGAAGCGCTTGATGAAGTCTTTACGCGCGTTTTTCAGGCGTCCCCAGGCGAACACGAACTGGTTATTGCGCGGACCGAGGTCCGGGTGCTGCGGGTCAATCATCGCATCCAGGTGATCGGCGAACGTGTCCTGGAAATCTGCCACCAGCGCGCGTTTGGCGTCCGCGTCTTTCTCGGCCTGAATCCCCTTGATGGCGGCGATCATGTCCTTGGAGACCTGGCTGTCGGTCAGCGCATAGGATTCGCGCAGGCCCGGTACCGGACCCTCACCGAAGAGATCACCGCCTTCGACGACTTCTTCGATAGCTTGCTCGAACGAAATCGTGACCCACTGATTTTCGCCGCGTTTCGTGCCCGGTTTGCGCTTGAGAACGCTCACCAGCCGGTACGGGTCATAGACCGATTGGATTCCGGCCTGCCCCTTCGGGCAGATCGCGCCTTCCACTGTGCCCAGTTCCGAAACGGGTGTTTCATAGGGAATATGCGGGTACATGGTCATCGGGTGGAAGGGGTTGCCTTCGATCTTTGCCGCTACGCCGTTCAGCAGCTTGACCTTGATGCCGCAGCCGGTATTGCACTGCAAGCACACCGAATACAACTGGTTCGCCGGGTCAAGCAGGGTATAGTCGTAACTATTGTCGTCCGCCTGGGCACGCAGATCGGCAAGCCGTTTGAACCCCGGCAGCCCGCCCAGAAATGCCGCCGTCGTGCCCCCCGCAATGGCGCTGAACTTGATAAAGTCACGCCGCGAAAGGCCGGCAGGTTGTTGTGTAGAGGTTTCGGGAGATTTTTTAGTCATGATTCACCTCGTGGTGATTCTGGTTCAGCGGCAGAAAGCGCAGGCCCACGCCATACATCAGGCTGCCAAGCCCAAAGATGAAGGAAAGCGTCAGCCATTCCATGAGATTCGGTACATAGTCCACGTCCAACTTTGGATCGACAAACGCTGTTGCTAATCCCTCCAGGTCAGGCGTTACCAGCACGGGAATGACGACATTCAGCGTCACGGCGACAAACGTCACGGTGCTTAAAAAGGTTGCTATGCCGACGACTACCGGATTGCGAGGCGCGGAGAGCATCAGCACCAACGGGACGAACACTCCCAGCAGAATATGAACAATCCAGAAGCTCCACGCATAGGGGCCTCTCAAAATCAGGTTGATGCCTTCGGCGCGTATCGGGCTGCCGCTGCCCTGGTACAACATGGTGAACCCGATGACGCCCGCCGCAAACACGCCCCCGGCTAACAACAGGCTCGTGAGCCGCGACAAACGTTGAATGATCTGCCGGTAGTGCGCTTCCCGCTTGCGCGGCCAGAACACCACCACCAGCAGGGTCAACAATCCGCTGCCCGCCGCCAGCGCCGAGATCAGGAACATCAGGGGCAGGCTGGCCGTGTTCCACAAGGGGCGTGTCGCAATCACACCAAAAACCGAACCGCTCACGATGATCAGTGCCAGCCCCATAGGCAGGCTCAGATAGGCTAACAGCTTAAGAATATTTCCAAATTTGCCATTGCCATACAGCACTAAGGCCAGTTCCACAGCCAGCACAGCAAGATAGGTCGAATGCAGCCACACCATCCAGGAAATCATTGAGCCGAAGTCGGGATATACCAGCACGTGCCAGAATCGCTCCGGGCGTCCCAGGTCGAGCAAGACAATGAGCAGCGCCATGAACACAATCGTCAGGCCGGTGAACAATACAAACGGTTTGATGGGTTCCAGGTTGCTGAAGCCCACCAGGTAAAAGAGCGTTGTGAAGATCAGCAGGCTGCCGACTTCCAGCCAGATCAGGTAATCATAAAAGCCAACCCACAATCCCCAGGGGACATAACTGGTCAGGTTGGTGGGCGCTAGCCCCTCATTGAGCCGCTGCCACATGCCGCTGGCCCCGACGATCAGCAGAACTACGCCCAGGACGATAAACACATCTGTCCAGCGCAGTTTGATGCGCCCGATTCCGCCACTTGACGCCATGCTTTCAGGCGATGCGATAGACTGTGCCATTTTCCTCTCCTAAGTCAGATAGTAGACGCGCGGTTTGGTGCCCAGTTCTTCGCGTAACCGCATCACATTGGGACGCGCGATCATTTCGGCGACCAGGCTGTCAGGGTCGTTCGCGTCGCCAAACAGCGTGGCGCGTCCGATACACGTGGTGACACACGCCGGAAGAGCACCTTCCAGAATGCGGTGCTGGCAAAAATGACATTTACGCGCATTCCCGATTGGCGACTTCCGCCCTTTGCGGGGATAAGACTTCCCATACTCATAATTCGCCACGCGCTCGTAGTCATCGGCCCGATCTTCTCCGAGGATCAATCCGTCCGCGCTGGGGTTATCCTGGTTATAGGTGAACCCAAAATCGCTCACGCGGGCTGAATAGGGACAGGCCGTAATGCAGTACCGGCAGCCGATGCACCGTTCGTAATCCATTTCAACGATGCCTTCTTTGTTGGTGTAGGTGGCGTTCACCGGGCACACGGGCAGGCACGGCGCATTCTCGCACTGCATACAGGGACGCGGCACAAAGCGCCGTCCCACATTGGGATAGGTGCCCCATTCCTCTTCGATGACGGGGCGATAGACAACTCCCGGCGGCAGCTTATTCTCCGCGACACAGCTCACCGTGCAGGCATGGCAGCCAACACACTTGCGCAGGTCAATCACCATGACCCAGCGCCGTTCCTCGGAGGGCTTCTCAAGCGCCCGCCGTAGTTCAACGCGCATTCGCTCCAGAATATCTACCATGCCGTCCGCGCTGCTCAAGGCGGAGGCGCTGCCCGCCGCTGGCCCGCTATCGTTCTCTTGTGCCAGCAAGACAGCCGGGTTTTCCGTGAGCGCTTCAAAAGCGGTAATCGCCGCCGCCGCCCCGGTCCCTCCCATCAAGCCTCTCAAAAAATTGCGCCTGGTGACATCAGACGGCTGCTTAACCTCATTTTGATCGGTCATACTATTTTTCCTTTCACTGCTCACAGGAATCAGTAGGGGACCCCCATATGAAAGCATACGCGGTTGAGCAGCATAGGAGTATCAGGAAAAGTCCGCTGATTTGTAGGATGGTGTGGGGAAATTCCCGACAGCCGGCTTAGCTGGGCGGCGTGTCGTTTGCGAGCAGCCCGCGTGAGAGCGTATATTGGACAAGGGAAGCACGGGATCGCAGCCCCAGTTTGTCCATACCGCGTGCGCGATAGGTATCCACTGTTTTGGGACTGAGGTTGAGTTGTTCGGCGATTTTGGCAGAGGTAAAACCGCGCGCCACGCGCAGCAGGACTTCACGCTCACGGTCACTGAGCGTATCCCAGGGTTCGGACGAGGTATCATTCGGTTCGGGCAGAATATCATCCAGCAGGGCGCGAGTGAGCGACGGGTGTACATAGACTTCGCCACGCATCACTGCCCGAATCGCGGAGAGCAGCTCTGTGTCTGCCGCGCGCTTGAGCACATAACCGGCAGCTCCATCACGCAGCGCCTGCCGCAAATAGCTCTCGTCATCGTGCATCGTCAATACCAGGATACGCGCTGTCGGCGCGTGTTTGCGTAACTGGGGCAGCGCTTCAAGTCCGCCCAGCCCCGGCATAGCGAGATCAAGCAGGATCACGTCCGGCTGCATTGTCTCGATCAGGTGGAGCACCTGGCTGCCGTTGTCCGCTTCGCCCATCACGCGCATATCGGGCTGCGAGTCCAATAACATGCGGAGTCCGGTCCGCAAGACGGCGTGATCGTCAGCGACCAATATTTGAATCTTGGTCATCTAACTACCCTCCAATTCTGGCGGTAGTGGCATTTCAATGAACAGGCTCGTGCCCTGCCCTGAGGCAGTTTCAATAACCAACTCGCCGGAGAGCAGTTCCACACGTTCGCGGATGCCGTACAACCCCAAATGCCCATCATGCCAGTCTATCTCGGACTGTTCAAAGCCCAGGCCATCATCTTCAATGATCGCCAGAACCCCCGTCGTTTTTCGCTCGATGAAAACGCTGGCGGTAGATGCCTGGGCATGTCGAACGATGTTGGTCAGCGCCTCCTGGGTGATGCGATACAGCGCGGTTTCCATCTCGGCAGGCAGCCGCACGCCATCCAATCCCTGAAGGGCCAGGTCTATTTCCAGATGGTAGCGCTGGCGGCAGTCTGCCACATGACGCCGCAGCGCTTCGGGCAGCCCAAGATCGTCCAGCACACTGGGACGCAGTTGTAATGACAACTGGTGTACATCATCCAGCGTTTGCCCGGCTATGGCGCGCAGTTCTTCAACCCGCTGCTGCATGGCCGGGATAGGATGAGCATCCATTAAGGCTTTCAGACCGACCATCATCGAAGTCAGGCTCTGGCCGGTGCTGTCGTGCAGTTCACGGGCGATACGTTTGCGCTCATCTTCCTGGGCCGTGATCACCCCATGAACATATTGTACACGCATCTGATCGCGCTCGATTCGTTCTGCTTCCGCTTTGCCCAGCGCCTCGATCATCGCGTTGAACGCAGAGGTCAATTTGCCAACTTCATCGTCCGTCCAGCGCGTCGCCCGGTACGAAAAATCGCCGCGCCCTACGGCTTGTGTGGCGTTTACCAGATCAAGGATCGGACGCGTCAACACCCAGGTTAAAAAGACGGCTGCCGAGATACCAATGATCGATACCATGACGGTTGTCAGCAGTAGTTGGCCCGTTACCGCATCAACGGTTTGGCGAACCTGAGCATCCGACAACCCCAGCCGCGCCACACCGGCACGCCCATCAAAGATTGGAACGGCGGTATCCCAAACGCGGCCATCCGTGGTGTTCAAAATGACCGTGTGCTCGTAATCATCTTCAGTAACTCTGTTCGCCGCCAATAAATCCGCAGGAAAACCGCCGTTGAAGGTGTGCGCCAGAACATCCCCCTCGGCATCCACAATGAAGGCATAGCGAACATGCGAATGATTGTCCTGTGTGTCTTGCAGCAGCCTGTGTAATCCATAGAGATCGTTGAGCAGAATCGGATCCGTTGAGCGTGCCGCCAGATCGCGCGTGAAGGCCACTCCTTGTTCAGAAAGCTGTGTGTACATGACCCCGGAAAGCAGGTGCCGGACTTGCCAGGTAACGGTTAACCCCAGCAAGCAGACCAGCCCCAGTACGATACCGATGATCTTGCTGCGGATATTCACCGAACTAACAACAGTCCACAGACGATCAAGCGTTGCGCGCGAGATTGGATGGTTCATGGGGTGAGCAATCCTACAATTTCATTGATTTGGCGAGCGCTGTCATAGTCGCTGTCTTCCAGCAAGATGAACCGCTCAATCCCTAACGTCTGAAGCGCGTCTCTGCCTTGCGATGTTTCGTGCATGGCAAGCAGTGTTTCTTGTAAAAGCGCGCGTTGTTGGGGGCGTACATTCGGCGAAACCACCACCGGCGGGATGCCAAAAGGCGGCGAGTGGTGAATGATACGCACCCGGTCCGCCAGGGGGGGATCACGCTCCAGGGCAAAATCATAGACCAGACTGTCAACGGCTGCGCCATCGGCGAGGCCGTCCGCGACTGCGTAGATAGCATCATCGTGGCTGTAGGTGAAGAACGTGCGACTGAAAAACATCGCCGGAGTCTGCCCCAATTGCTGAACAAGGTACGTCGGATAGACTCGTCCACTGTACGACATGGGGTCGGTAAAAGCGAAAACGCGCCCTTCCAGGTCCTCCATAGCTTCAGCAGCGCTGTCTGTCGGAACGATCAACAGCGAATAGTACACCGATTCGCCGCCCACTTCCGGCCCGGCGAGAAGCTCCATGCCAAATTCGTCATGTCCGGCGATATACGCACTCGTACACACAAAGGCCACATCGACTTCGCCGCTTTCAATCAGATCATTGGTTTCCTGGTACGTTCGGCGCTGCACCAACTCTACGGGACGATCCAGGGTTTCGCTGAGGTAGTTCAGCAGGGGACGGTAGCTTTCCGCCGTGCCACGTGGCGAGATCACAGCGGCAACGGACACACGTAAGGGAACAATCCCCTCATCGTAACGTGCAGGTAAGGGATCAAGAGAGGCGAGATCAATCACTGGGCCTTCTGAAGTTGGTTCAGGTCCGCTGCTGCATCCAGCGATCACCACCATGATTAACAACCACCACCCGTAACGCATAGTCGCGCTCCTGACAATCTATGACTGATTTAGAAGAGGGTACTCCTTCGGGGAACTGTTGATAATTCCCACCCTCTCATTGATGCCTTCCAACTCGGCCCTGGTGCCGGGGCGTTTACCCAAACACTCCAGAGGGTTTCCCTCAATTCTCTTTGATCGCTTCCTGTGCCATCACGAGAAGGCCTCTTGGCAACCATGTTTTCAGATCAATTTCCCCCTGTTTTGAATTATCACCAGTTTAGCGGGGAAGTACCCCACTGTTAACTCATTGGGTTATTAGCGGGCTTCCAACCTCAAGCATGTAGATCGCAAGCACGCCCAGCAGACCCGCAAAGAACACATAGTACAATGCGGGGATGATTGTCTTGCGCAGTAATGCGCCTTCGCAGCCCGGTTCCGGTCAGGCGTTCGATAGAATCTGCGTGATATCCGCGACAGACGGTTCGGCCTGGTGCATGTGGTTCGGATAGCGTGCGGTCAAGGCGTCCAGTGTATCGCGGTGATATCCGATGGTGGCGTCCGGGTCTTTGAGCAGATGTCCGGTCAGGATGCCCACAACCGTCTCGCCCGGTCGGATGATCCCCTGTTCGGCCAGTTTGCGCGTGCCCGCCAGCGAACACGCCGAGGCCGGTTCGCAGCCGATGCCCTGTGCATCGATCAGCGCTTTGGCGTCCATAATGTCCTGGTCGCTCACCTGCTCGACGACGCCATCCGTCCATCGCAGCGTGCGAACCGCTTTAGCGTAATTCACCGGGTTGCCGATCTTGATCGCGGTGGCGATGGTCTGCGCGCGCACGGGTTCATAATCCGTGAACCCGGTTTGAAACGCCTTATACAGCGGGTTCGCGCCCGCCGCCTGGATGATCGCCACGCGTGGCAGGCGGTCAATCAGCCCGACCTGGTGCAGCTCATACAGCGCCTTACCAAACGCGGAACTGTTACCCAGGTTGCCACCGGGACACACGATCCAGTCCGGCACCTGCCAGCGCAGTTGTTGCAAAGTCTCGAACATGATCGCTTTCTGCCCTTCCAGCCGGAAGGGATTGACCGAGTTCAGCACATAGATATTCAGTTCACCGGCCACTTCGCGGACCAGTTCCATGTTGCGGTCAAAATCGGCGTTAATCTGCACGCACGTCGCACCGTAAGCGATAGCCTGCGAAAGTTTGCCCAGCGCGATCTGTTTGTTCTCGAAGAACACGATCCCGTCCACGCCCGCAAACGCGGCATAGGCCGCCAGAGACGCGGAGGTGTTGCCCGTTGACGCGCACGCCACGCGCGGCATCCCCAGGGCGCGCGCCTGTGTGACACCGGTCGTCATGCCGCGATCCTTGAACGAGCCGGTGGGGTTCTCGCCCTCGTGCTTGAGATAGAGCGTCCCGACGCCCGCCCACTCCGTCAGCCGGGGCACAGGATACAGGTTCGTGTTGCCCTCGTTGCGCGTCACGATCAGCGCGTTGTCCAGGCCGGGGTAGATCAGTTCCTTGTAGCGCCATACCCCGCTGCTGTACGGTGGTTCCAGCGTGCCTAAGCGCGCGTCAAACGTTTCGCGCGTGATCGCCGCGTCAAGATCATGGTACACATCTAACAAACCGTTGCAGCTTTCGCAGGTGTATACTACAGCGGTTATGGGGTATTCTCGACCGCAGTCGATGCACTTGAGGTTGCTTGTTGACATTGTGACCCTCATTACACGGATAATTCAGGTGCGTTTTTGCCGGACTTAAGGATAACACCGAACATGCCAAATGCCAGAGCAGAAGCCTTCGCACCGGCCAGTATGGGCAATGTCGGCGTCGCGTTCGATATCATGGGGCTGGCCTTCCGCGAACCCGGCGATACCGTTTGTGTCGAATGGTCCGATGTGCCGGGCGTCGTGATCGCCGATATCCAGGGGGACGGCGGCTTGCTGCCCCGCGAACCGGAAAAGAACTCCGCGTCCGTCGCGGCGGCCAGCGTACTCCGACAGCTTGGGTCAGCGCGCGGCGTGCGCCTGACGCTGATCAAAGACCTGCCGCTCGCCAGCGGGCTGGGCAGCAGCGCCGCGAGCGCCGTCGCCGCCGCCGTCGCTGTCAATGCGCTGTGCGGCGAGCCGCTGACCCGCGCGGAACTGCTGCCCGCGTGCCTGGATGGTGAAGCGGCGGTCAGCGGCTACCACGTGGACAACGTCGGTCCCAGTCTCATGGGCGGGATCACGCTGATCACGGGGATCGAGTTCGATCACATTTTCCAGCTTCCCGTGCCGGAAAACCTGCACTTCGGTCTCGTGACGCCCAATATCGCCGTGCCGACCTCCGAGGCGCGCGCGGTGCTGCCCTCCCACGTGACTCTGCGCGAGTTCGTCGCGCAGACCGGCGCGGTGGCCCGGCTGGTCGATGCGCTGCATCACGGCGATATCGAAGCGATTGCCGCTGCGATGGAAAGTGACCGCATTATCGAACCGGCGCGCGCGCACCTGATCCCGCTGCTGACCGAAGCGCGCGCCGCCGCCAAACGCGCC
>CAZMNL010000041.1:2956-13660 GCA_964567525.1 uncultured Anaerolineaceae bacterium | reverse complement strand
ACTCCCAATGCGAACTGGATTCGTGCGGCATCGGCGGGGGTGTTCGTGCGCTCCGGGCCGGGGCAGGGTTACGCGCCGTTAGGAGAACTGCTGACCGGGGATGTGGTCGATCCGGTGGCCCACGACGAAGCGTTGGACTGGGTGTTGATTCGTTTCGGCGAGGGCTACGGTTGGATTCGCTATGACATGGCGGTGTGGCGTGAAACGATTGAGGCGCTGCCCGTGATTGACGTGCCAAATCTGACACCCTTGTTTACGCCCATTCCGACCGCGACTTCTACCGCGACTCCGTCGGACACCCCAACATTGACACTCACGCCGACCCATACCTGGACGCCTTCCGCGACCCATACCGCGACGGCAACAGCCACCGCGACGGTAACGGCGACTTCAACGGCGATTGCCACCGCGACGGTAACGGCGACTTCAACGGCGATTGCCACCGCGACAGTGACCTCGACAGTGACCGCGACCGCGACAGACACGCTTACCGCAACCTTCACCGCCACGCCGTCACCGACCGCCACACTGACCGCCACACTGACCGCCACACCGACCGCGACGCATACAGCGACGCACACAGCGACATACACGGCGACCCAGACGGCGACGGTACAGCCCAGCGAGACATCTACGGTTACGCCTACCGTCGCGGCGACCGGTGAACCTGCGGCGGCGGCGGTGCTGCCATCTGCGACCGATTCACCGCCCAGCACGACTCCGTTGCCAACTTCCACCGTGACGCCTACGCTGACCGTGACGCCTACAGCGACCGTCACTACCGCACCGACTGACACCGCGCTGCCGTCCGCAACAGTCACCCTGACGCCGACTGTAACTGTGACTCAGACCGCGACCGCCACCCAGACATCTCTGCCAACCGGCACATTTACCGCGACCGCTGCGCCGCCTACGCTCACATTGACGATTACGCCGCTTGTCGTTGCAGCGGCGGGCGATACGGATGCAGACGCCGAGCCGGTTGTTGTACCGGTGGATGGCAGCGACGGTGATGGTATACCACTGGTCGGGATCGTACTGGGCGCTGTGTTGGCGCTGGCCGTCGTGAGTTATGTGGGCGTGTATGTGCTGCAAGCAGCGAATATCGCGCGCTACCGCGAAGGTTTTGTGCTCGCGGTGTGCCCGGTCTGCGAGGATGGCGAACTCTATGTCGAGGACCGGCGCTACCGGGTGTTGGGGATTCCGCGCGTGCGGCGCACGGTGCGCTGTGATGTGTGCCGGTCCGTGCTGCGGCAGGTCGGGCCGCAGGCGTGGCGTTATGCCGTAGATGGTGTCGAGAACCCGGAACTCTACGACGCATATAACGGGCAGGTGCTTACCGAAGCGGACCTGCTCGATATTTCGCCGGAATTCCGCGACGCCCCGCTCGAATATATCGAAGACGATTCAACCGACTACTGAGCCGCGCCGCGTGTATTTTGGCGCTTTTCAGCAGAGCCGGTACGATCTACTCTGCGGCGCATAGTGTTGGTTAAGATGTTTTTTTGCGTTGTTACGCCCTGAGGAGAATGTATTCATGACACAAGCAATTCAAACCCCGGATTGGGTTAAGGATGCGGTTTTTTACCAGATTTTCCCGGACCGTTTTGCCAAAAGTGCGCGTGTAGACAAGCCCAACAACCTGGAAGTTTGGGATATTCCCCCCACCGTACACGGTTTCAAAGGCGGGGATTTGCTCGGCGTGGCAGAGCGCCTGGACTATCTACAGGAATTAGGGATCACGGCGATCTACCTTAACCCGATCTTCCAGTCGGCCTCGAATCACCGCTATCACACGCATGATTACTTCCGCGTCGATCCGCTGCTGGGCGGTGATGAGGCGCTGCGCGACCTGTTGGACGCAGCCCACGCGCGCGATATCCGTGTGGTGTTGGACGGTGTATTCAACCATGCCAGCCGGGGATTTTTCCAGTTCAATCACATCCTGGAATGCGGCGAAAGCTCGCCGTATCTTGATTGGTTCACCGTTAAGGGCTTCCCGCTTAATGCCTACAACACGTCCGAAAAACCCAACTATGGGGCCTGGGTCGGGCTGCACGCCCTGCCGGAGTTCAACACCGCGAATCCGCAGGTGCGCGAGTTCATTTTCCGTGTCGCCGAGTATTGGATCGAGTTCGGCATTGACGGCTGGCGTCTGGACGTGCCCGCCGAAATCGACGATGACTCGTTCTGGCAGGAATTCCGCCGCCGGGTGAAAGCGCGCAATCCGGAAGCCTACATCGTGGGCGAAATCTGGGTCGAGGCACGGCGCTGGCTGCAAGGCGACCAGTTCGACGCGGTGATGAACTACATCCAGACTCACGCGGCGATGTCATTCTTCGGTGCGGGATCGCTGGCGGATATGTGGCTGGGCGAGTCCTACCCGCCGCCAAAGCCGATGGATGCCGCGCGGTTTGCCCAGGAAATTGAAGATATGCTCGCGCTGTACGACTTCGAGATCACGATGGCGCAGATGAACCTGCTCAGCAGCCACGACATGCCGCGTTTTATTGACATGGTACAGTTTGATCAGTCAGCGCTGCGCATGGCGATGCTGTTCCAGATGACGATGCCCGGCGCACCGACCGTATACTACGGCGACGAGATCGGCCTGACCGGCGGGTACGATCCCGGCTGCCGGGCGGCGTTCCCCTGGGATAACCGGTCGCAGTGGGATACCGACCTGTACGATTATGTGCGTGGCACGATTGCGCTGCGCAAGGCGCATACCGGGCTGCGGTGTGGCCGTTATAACACGTTGTTGGCTGGCGCAGAACGCTACGCCTTTGAGCGCGTATACGATGGTGAACGCTATGTTGTGGCGTTTAATACCGCCGGTGAATCCACCGCGCTTGAGATTCCTCAGCCAGCGAGCAAGCGCCAGCCTAACGTTATTTTTGGCGAGGCGCAGGTTTCGCAGCAGGGTGATGTGTTGGTCTTAGATGTCCCGGCGCGCAGCGGTGTTGTGCTGGCGGTGGAAGCGTAAAACGAGGGTTATTTATGTCCGCAGAGCAGATCGTTTATCGCGCTGAACCGCGCACGGCGGTTCAGGTGGCGTTCCCTGACGGAACGGTGCTTGAGGGTCCGGTCGGTACAACGCTGGAGATGTTTATCACAGCCTACGAAAGCGAGCATAACATGGGCGGCCCGTTGGCAGTCGCGGCACTCGTCGATGGACGGCTGCGCGAACTTACACGCCCGGTTGTGCGTGACGTGTTAGCGCAGCCAGTGCGGACCAGTGACAGCGACGGCAATCGTATTTATCGGCGTTCGCTGGCCTTTCTGCTCACGGTCGTGGCGGCGGAGCTTTTTCCTGGCACGCAGATCGAAGTTGAGCATTCCATACCCAGCGGCGGTTATTTCTGCCGCGTGCATGGGCGCGATCCCTTCACGACAGAAGAAATTGAGCGCATCAAAGCGCACATGCGCGCGATTGTCGAGGCCGAAGAACCGATCACGCGCCGCCAGATTCCACTGGATGAAGCGCGGGCCATGTTTGAGGCGTGCGGTGATGACGACAAGGTGAGCCTGTTGGAGTTCCGCGCCAAAAGCTACCTGACCATCTACCAACTACGCGCTGAGTCGGATTATTTTTACGGTTACATGGTGCCGAACACACGCTACCTACAACAGTTCGAGCTGCATGTCGAAGCAGACGGTTTCATCTTGCAGCACCCGCGCCGCGAGAATCCTGCCGAAATCCGCCCGCCCACCCAGTCGCCGCAGCTTACGGCAGTGTTCCGCCAGCGTGAGGATTGGGTGAGTCTGCTAGGGGTGGAGAATGTCGGCAGCCTGAACCGTGAAATCCGCGACGGACACGCGCGCGAAGTCGTGCTGGTGATGGAAGCGCTGCATGAGGGCCATATCGCGCAGATCGCGTCACAGATCGCCGAGCGTCACCAGGAAGGCGGGCGGCTGGTGCTGATCGCCGGGCCGTCGTCGTCGGGCAAGACCACGTTTTCGAAACGGCTGGCGATCCAGTTGATCGCGCACGGCCTCAAACCGTATACGTTGGAAATGGATCGTTATTTTGTCGAGCGGCATCTGACCCCGCGCGATGAGAGCGGCGAATTCGACTTCGAAGCGTTAGAAGCCGTCGATCTTCCGCTTTTTAATGACCAGTTGCTCGCGCTGACTCACAGCGAGGCAGTGCGTGTCCCGCACTTCAATTTTGTGACTGGCAAGCGCACGCTTGAAAAAGACGCGATTCAGCTTTCGCCCGATCATGTGCTGATTATCGAGGGCATTCATGGGCTGAATCCCAGGCTTGTTTCGGTTTTGCCTACCGAAGGTATTTTCCGGGTGTACGTGTCGGCGTTGACGGTGCTCAACCTGGACCGCCATAACCGCGTGCCGACCACCGATGTACGCTTGATCCGGCGTATTGTGCGTGATGCCACTTTCCGGGGATATACGGCACTGGATACGCTGGCCCGGTGGGAGAGTGTGCGGCGCGGTGAGAAGCGTAACATCTTCCTGTACCAGGAGAACGCCGACGTGATGTTCAACTCGGCCTTAGTGTACGAGTTGGCGGTGCTGCGCCCGCTGGCCGAACCGCTGCTGCTGCAAGTCGAACCGGGCAGCGCGTATTACAACGAGGCGCGGCGACTGCTGGCGATTCTAAGCTGGTTGCAGCCGATGAATCCCGATCTTGTGCCGGACAACTCGCTGCTGCGTGAGTTTATCGGCGGCTCGATCTTGCGCGACTATATGCCGGGGTTGTGATAGCTGACCAATCAGCAGGGGTGTGTTGTGGAATCTGAATCCTTATCCGGAAAGTTGCTGGCGCAGTACGACGCGATCCGGCGGCAGGAACATGAACAAATCACCGAACTGCTCGATGTGCTGGGGCGGGTAGATGGGCTGCCGGACAGCGAAATGGAGCAGGTGCGGGATGCGCTGTTCCACGCCAATCACCCGTTCCTGATGGTGATGGTCGGGCCGTTTGGCTCCGGCAAGTCGAGCATGATCAATGCCCTGTTGGGGGATGAAGTGCTCGATGTCGGGCCAATCCCGACAACGGACCATATCGTCATCTTGCGGCGCGGCGTGGATATGCAGCGCACGCGCGCCGGGGATATCGAAACCGTGTTTTACCCCAGTCCGCTGCTGGAAAACCTGAGCCTGGTCGATACGCCGGGGCTGGAGTCGGTCTTCCGCACGCATGACGAGGTGACGCGCCGGTTCTTGCACCGCGCTGATGTCGTGCTGCTGGTGATGATCGCTACGCAGGTTTTGACCGCCAGCAATCTCGAATATCTGCAACAGCTTAAGACCTACGGCAAGCGCGTGATGGTCGTGGTCAACCAGATGGACCTGCTGGACGATGCGGAACGCGAGCAGGTGCGTGACTTTGTGCGCGAACAGTCGCGGATGCACCTGGGTGTAGACCCGACGATCTGGCTGGTGTCCGCAAAACAGGCGCTCGCCGCGCAGCGTGAGGACCCCCGCGACGAAATAGCCTGGGACGAGTCCGGTTTTGCCGATATCGAGACTTACATCCGCGAGACGCTGGGCGATGTGGACCGGCTGCGCCAGAAGCTTGAAACACCCGTGCAGATTTGCCAGAATGTCTCAAAATCCGCGTTGACGCTGGTGCAGGATCAGCAGACCGCGCTTGACCAGCACCGTAAAACACTGGAAAACATCGAAGCGCAGATCGAACAGGGGCGGCGCGAGCAGCAGCGCACGGTCGATAATACGCTCGAAGAGATTGCCAATACCTGGAATGAGGTTGGCGCACGCGGCGGCGAAGCGATCAATGACCTGTTCCAGTTTTCGCGCGGGTTCGGGCTGTTTTTCGGTGGCCTGAGCGAGATGATCGGGTTAGGGCGGCTGATGCGCCGCTTTGGAGGGCGCACACGCGCCGATACTGCGTTTGAGACGCACAAGGTCCGCGAGACTCTGCGCCAGATTCCGCAGACGGTCGATAAGCTCGGCCCGCGCCTGGAAGGGCGCGACCTGCAAGATATCGATGACCTGGTGGATTACACGCGCAGCGCGGTTGATGCGCTGCCACCGCGTCTGAAAGACAAGGTAATCGGCAAAATCCAGACTCCGCTGCGGTACGAACGCAGCTTTCTGCGCGACGTGCGCGGGTCGCTGGATGACATCACGCGCGAGGCGGAACGCTTCGAAACCGAACGTCTGGATCGCACGCTGCGCGATACGCTGATCATCCTGGCGCTGTGGCAGATCATCACGGTGGTGTTGGTCGTGGCGACGGTCGCCGGGGCCGCGTTCAACGTCGGGTCGGATGCGCGTTCGGTCTTGCTGGTCTTTGCGGTTGGCATCGGAGCCGTGCTGCTGGGATTGGCGCTGGTGCCGCTGCGGGGATGGATTCTGCGCCAGCGGTTTGAGCGCCGCATTCGTGCGCACCGTGACGACTATCTCGAAAAACTGCGCCGCGCAGCAGAACAGGTAGTTGTACATGGCGTGCAGCTTCGCCGCGATGCAACCGCGCCGTTCACGCGGTTGGTTGTGTCACAGTCGGAACTGCTCGGCCAACTGCGGCGCGACCTGCAAGATCAACAGCAGGCGCTTATTCGCATTCAGGGCGGGTTAGCCGATTTAACGCCTCGTAGATCGCAGCCGCAGCGGGTGGAGGAGCAGGGATGAATAACAACATCGTGTTAGAAGGTCCTATCGCCGAAGTGCGCGAGCGCGAAGTGCGCTTGCTACAAGCGGTGGCGGAACTGGTGGGGCAGTTAGGCGAAAGCGCCGCCGAAGACAAACAGCGCTTGCAGCAGAACGCCGCTGATTTGCAGGATATGTTTTTCCTGGTCGTAGTGGTGGGCGAGTTCAACGCGGGGAAGTCTACATTTGTCAATGCGCTGCTCGGCGACGATCTGCTGCCGATGGGCATCACGCCGACCACCGACGTGATCGAACTGGTGCGCTGGTTCCCGCGCAAGCACAAAGACTATAACTGGCGCGAGCCGAATGTCGTCCGCGAGTGGCTGCATCCGAATGTCGGTGTGCCGGGTGTCGTGATCGTAGACACGCCGGGGACAGGATCGGTTTTCAAGCGCCACGAACAGATCGCTAAAGGGTTCTTGAGCCGCAGCGACCTGGTGATCTTCCTGCTCTCTGCCAAGCGTGCCTTTGCCGAAACAGAACGCATGTACCTGGAACTGGCGCGTAACTACGGCAAAAAGGTGATCATGGTGATCAATCAGGCTGACCTGTTGCAGCGCCGCGAGCAGCGCGAAGTGCGCGAATTTGTGCAGCAGCAGTTGAGCGAACTGCTCAATCTTCAGCCGGATATCTTCATGGTCTCGGCGCGCGAGGCGCTCAAACAAAAAGGGCGCGTTGATGGTTTGTTCGACAGCCCCGCCGATGATCCCGGCGGCATGAATGCGCTGCGCGCGTATTTGAAGGACACCTTCGGGCGTGTGCCGCCCGCCAAGCAGAAGCTCTACACCCAGTTGGACTTTGTAGACAGCGTGATTGCGCGCAACGTGGCCGCGTTGGAACACCAGATCGCGCTGATCACCAGCGATACCGCGCTCGCCGAAAGCCTGCGCAAAGAACTACAGCAGCAGGCCGACAGCCTGAACGAGCATCTTCGTATCGCCCAGCGTGACCTGGACCGCGTGTTTGCCGATCTGCGCGCACGCGGCGAACGGTTCATTCAGGAGCGTTTAACTGTGCAACGTGCTGCCCAGACGCTCGACCGCGACGCCATGCGCCAGGAATTCGAAAAGCAGGTGGTCGGGAACGCGCTGGAACGCATCACGGCGATCTCGGAAGAATACGTTAATCAGGTGGTGGACAACAGCCGCCGCTACTGGCGCAGCATCCTGAATCGCCTGACTGAACTGGAAACGATGCTCAACCAGGAAGTCGGCTCGATTGACGCGACCGGATACGCCGAACAGCGGGCCGCGCTGCAAGAGGCGATCGCGATTGCCGACACGGAGTTAAAGTCCTACACCGATAACAGCCTCGCCGAGAGTATGCGCAATACCTTCCGCTCGAATCTGGTGGGTTTCTCGACCGGATTCACGGCGGTCCTGGGTGGAATCGTGGCGGTGGTGTTGGGGGTGGCTGCCCCCGGTGCGGTTACCGCAGCCGTCGGCAGTGTGCTGGCGACGCTGGTAGTCGGTCCGGTGCTGCTGGTGGGCGGCGGGGCGGCAGCGGTGCTCTACTGGCGCAAGATCAAGCGTGATGCACTCGCCGAACTGGACCAACGGCTGACCGCGCTGCAAAAGAGCTACAACGAGTCGATGGTGGAGCTGACCAACCGCGAGAGCAGCCGTCTGGTGCAGTACGGCCAGCAGATTTTGTCTCCGGTGTTCAGCCAGTTGACCGTGCTTCAGCAGCGTTACGAGGACCAGCGCGGCACATTGCGCACACATGCCGCCGAATCGCGCGCGCTGCGCGAGGAACTGGACCGCATCGAAGTGTCGATGGGCGCATAGCGAACCCATGCGCCCAATGCTGTTTTTGAGGGGCTGCGTCTAGCCCAGGTTGATGTGAATCACTTCCTGGGTATGCGTGACGATATCCAGGTCGGGGCGGTTGCGCTCGATCCAGCCCAGCACACTTTCCAACACCGCCTCGGCATGGGGAGCGCTGTTGCTGACAATCGCCGCGCCCAGTGAAGCAGACTGCCACGCATCATGCAGATCGACTTCGGCCACCGCGATGTTGAACTGCTTGTGCAGCCGCGCGATCAACGTCTTCAGAATGCCGCGCTTTTCCTTCAGCGATCCCACGCCGGGCAAATGTAGTTCGATAGTTGCTGCCAGTATCACCATAGCGATTGAGCACGCGCCTCCGCGTGCTGGTCCCCTAAAGATGCTTTTCGTCTCCAGATGCTTTGAGCTGATCCACGATCTGGCGCACATCTTGCGAACGGTCGCGCGGGCAGACCAGCAGCGCATCCTCAGTATCAATGATCACGATGTTGTCCAGGCCAATCGTTGCTACCAGGCGCTCGCTCACGATCAGCGAGTCGGTGGTATCCACGCCGATATATTGCGCGGCGCGCACGACGTTACCCGATCCGTTGCGCTTGAGCACGCCGTACAGCGTCGCCCAACTGCCGATATCGCTCCAGCCCATATCGACGGGAATCACGGCCATGCACGTGGCCCCCTCCATCACGGCATAGTCGAGCGAGAGACTCGGCATTTGCGGCCATGCCTCGTTCAGCACCGCTGCATAGCTGTCTGTGCCGATGCTGCGTTTGATCTGTTGCAGCAGCGCGTACATGCGATCCTGTTGGCGCGCGTATTCGTCTAGCAGAAAATCGGCGCGGCAGATGAACATGCCACTGTTCCAGCTATACAGACCGGAGAGCACAAACTCGGTGGCGGTTTCCAGGTCCGGTTTTTCGGTGAACTGTGCCGCGTTGTAAATCTGGAATTCGCCGATGGTGCGCAGCTGTTCGCCGCGTTTGATGTATCCGTACCCGGTCGCGGGGAAGGCGGGCGAAATGCCCAGCGTGACGATGGTGTCTTCGAGCGCGTGCTGCGCGGCGGTTTGCAGCACGCACCGGAATTTGTCTTTGTCGGCGATGTGGTGATCGGCGGCCAGGATGGCGATCATAGCGTCTGGTTCGCGCTGCTGGATGTGCAGCAGTGCCAGCCCGACCGCCGGGCCGGTATTCTGCCCGAAGGGTTCGACGATGAAGTTTTCGTCGGGGATATTCGGCGAATCAGCGCGCAGTTGATCGACCTGGTTCTGCCCGGTGACGATGAAGATGCGATCCGGTGGGATCAGTGGAGCCAGCCGTTCGACTGAAATACGGAACATGGTCTGGTCTTCCACCAGCGGAAGCAGTTGTTTGGGGCGATCTTTGCGGCTCAGCGGCCAGAGGCGTGTCCCGCCGCCGCCTGCCATGATCAAAGCATACAGGTTATTCATTTTCTCTCTCGACGTGTGCATGTGTACAGAGTTTTAAGTTGTTCCAAAGAAATAATGCCCCATTTCACGTTTCTTTCCCCATAAGCGTCCAGGTGTCCCCTTCCCTTAGGGAAGGGGGTAGGGGATGGGGTAATTATTTTCATGGCGAAGCCTTACAGCGCCGTTGCACGCGGCGCATCACAACCATAGTGAGCACGTACCGGCCTCAATCCAGCCGGTAACGGTCGCTGCCGCCGCGCGCAAGTGTATAAAACATGCCCTCAAGCCGCCGGACCATGCCCTTAAGCTCCATCAGCGAAAGCAGGCTGCTCACCTGCGTGATCGGCATTTCGGTGCGCTGGCACAGGTCATCAATATGGACTGGCTCATCACTCAGACAGCCGATCAACGCGGCTTCGTGCGGGTCGTCCGGTGCGATCTCGCGTACCTGCTGCTGGACGACGACGGTATCACGAGTCAGGTTTAACTCGTCCAGAATGTCTTCCGCGCTCATGACCAGTTTTGCGCCGGTCTGGATCAGGCGATTGGTGCCGGTGCTGGCGCGTGAGGTGACATTGCCCGGTACGGCGAAAACATCGCGCCCCTGTTCGGCGGCGGCGTCCGCCGTGAGCAGCGCGCCGCTGCTGGATGGCGCTTCGACGATGGTCACGCCCAGCGCCAGCCCGCTGATAATGCGGTTGCGCACCGGGAAATGACGCGCGTCCGGCTCGGTTCCTGGCGGGAACTCGCTGACGAGCGCGCCTTGCCGCGTGATCGCCTCGGCGAGTTTGCGGTGTTCGGGCGGGTAAATCACGTCCAGGCCGCTGCCGAGTACGGCAATCGTGCGGCCCC
>CAZMNL010000041.1:0-2946 GCA_964567525.1 uncultured Anaerolineaceae bacterium | reverse complement strand
GCGCATCGTTCCCAGCCGCGGACTGCTTCGCTCCCGGCTTCGAGCGCGGCTTTGTGCGCCGCCGCGTCAATGCCGACAGCTAAGCCGCTGACAATCGTGATCCCGGCGTGGACCAATGGCAGCACAAGCTGGTAGGTAATGTCGCGCCCGTAAACTGTCGCGCGGCGCGTGCCGACAAAGGCCACCGCCCAGCGATCCGCATCCACCAGTGATCCTTTGACGTAGAGAACCGGGGGCGCGTCGGGAAGTTCTTGCAGCAGGGCGGGATAATCGGGGTCTTCGAGGGTTAGCGCGGCGATGCCGAGGTCGTCAAGCTGGCGTTCAAGCTGGTTGAGGTCGGTTATGCCGCGCGTCTCGATCAGGCTGGCGCGGGAACGGCGGTCGAGTCCGGCAGCTTTAAGCTGTGGCTCGGTTGCGTGCCACGCGCGTTCGAGGTCGCCAAAATGCGCTTGCAGGGTGCGCAGGCGTGCAGGCCCGATGCCCTTGACGACGTTAAACCCTAACCAGTACCGGCGTGCGCTCATGATCCGTATGTGTTCTCTATGCCGCGAAACAGGCTGCCAGCATAGCAAGGGCACAGAGAACTGTCAAGCGATGTCAGACTAGCATGGTTTAAACGCGGGGACGTGGTTTCAGTCACCCAACAACCCATCCATGATGTGTACAGTCATCGTGCCCGCGTCAATGTCAATATCGAGGATACATTCGTCAATATCCGGCAGCAGCACCTCGCCGCGCGGCCCATGTACCACGAACACGTTGTTCGCCCCGGTTTCGATGGTGTCGGTCACGGTCCCCAGCATTTCATCTTCATCCGTGATCACGTTCAAGCCGATGAGCTGGTACAGGTAGTATTCACCTTCTTCCAGCGGCACAGCTTCATCCATATTGACCATGACATAGTGCTCGCGCCATAGCTCGGCTTCGTTGCGCGTGGTGATCGCTTCAAGCTGCAAAATCAGATAATGCTGGTGCTTGCGCGCCTGTACGACGGTATGTTCCGAGACTGAAGCGGGATCATAGGGGTTTGTGCCCAGATACACGCGCTTGCCGCTGACAATCCGTTCGGGATAAGCAGTGAGGATTTCGAGGCGCAGTTCGCCGCGAATACCATGCGGGCGCAGTACACGGCCTAAGAGCAGGAAGTGAGGTTCGTCAGAGGGATGACCAGACGGCATAGTATGTGCCTGTATTGACCTGATATCGCTGCGCGTGGCAGCCAATTCGTAGATGATTTTGGTTAAACGATATCGAGCGTGATACGTTTGCCTTCTTTGGCGGCTAACACGCGCACCAGCGTTCGCATGGCATTAGCGACGCGCCCGTTACGCCCAATTACACGGCCCATGTCTTCCTGCGCGACTTCAAGCTCGATGATCGTGGACGCTCCCTGGTTGATCTCGGTCACGCGGACCTGCGAGGGATCGTCCACCAGCGATTTAGCAATATATTCAACTAATTCTTTCATCAGACATTCTCCCGGTAACCGGGCGCGCGGCAGGTTGCCCCGGTGCGCGCCCAGTTTGCCATACAAAAGAGGAGGACGCCACCGGTCCCTTGCGATCATACAGATCAAGACGCGGCACGTTCTCCTGAAGTTATCATTGAGCGGCGGTGAAGCCGTGCCGGGTTTTACTCGGCGGCTTCCGTCTCTTCGGCGCTGTCTTCCACACTCTCTTCAGCGGGTTCTTCCACAGCATCTTCTGCCGGTGCTTCGCTTTCTTCAACCGCCGGGGTTTCCGTCTCGCCTGCCGATTGTGCTTCTTCGGCCTTCTCAGCGACGGCGGCAGTTTTCGGCTTGGCCGGACGCATAGTCTTCGGGCTGATCGGCTCGCGGGCTTCTTCTTCGGCGGCGGCTTCGGCGAGCAGTGCTTCCAGGTCTTCGCCCTTAGTCAGGCGCTCGTAGCGGCCCAGGGTGCCGAGCTTGTTCAGGATGCGGTGAACCGCTTCGCTGGGCTGCGCGCCCACGCTCAACCAGTGCAGCGCGCGATCTTCCTTGACGGTCATCGTCGAGGGGTCTGTGCGCGGGTTGTAGAAACCGATGATTTCGATGTAACGACCATCACGCGGGCTGCGCTGGTCGGCGACGACAATACGATAGCTGGGTTGTTTTTTGCGCCCCACACGGCGCAGACGAATGCGAACCATTGATTGATTACCTATCCCTTTTTTTCTCGTTGGCGAATGTATAGAGCGCTGTCACGCGCCATCAGAGGGGGCAGGGGAAGGCTGCCTGGACTCCGCGACAGCAGGGGAGCTGGTACCGCTCCCACATCGGTTAAAGACCGGGGATATTGGGCATTTGCCCTTTCCCGATCATTTTCATCATGCGCTGCATCTCGCGGAACTGCTTGAGCAGTGCATTGATTTCTTGCACGCTGGTGCCGCTGCCGGCGGCTACCCGCTTTTTGCGGCTGGCGTTCAGCAGCTTGGGGTTGCGCCGTTCGGCAGGCGTCATCGAGTTGATGATCGCTTCAACCTTCTTAAGCTGCTGCTGCGCTTCTTCGTTGTTGATATCAAGCTGCTGGCGCATTCGCCCCATGCCGGGGATCATGTCCAGAATCTGGCCGATGGACCCCATGCGCTTGATCTGCTGTAGCTGCTTCTGGAAGTCTTCCAGCGTGAACTGGTTCTTCATCAGCTTACGCTGGAGCCGTTCCGCTTCGCGCTCGTCGAAGGCTTCTTCGGCACGCTCGATCAGCGACAGCACATCACCCATGCCGAGAATACGCGAAGCCAGGCGATCCGGGTGGAACAGTTCCAGCCCGTCGATCTTCTCGCCCGTACCCATGTATTTGATCGGCACGCCGGTTACGGCACGCATCGAGATCGCAGCCCCGCCGCGCGCGTCACCGTCTACTTTGGTCAGGATCAGGCCGGTCAGCCCGACTCGCTCGTTAAAGCCCTCGGCGATGCGCACGGCTTCCTGGCCGGTCATCGCGTCGG
>CAZMNL010000040.1:0-13731 GCA_964567525.1 uncultured Anaerolineaceae bacterium | reverse complement strand
GTTCATCTACATCGACAATCTGCTGCGCCTGCGCGTCAACGATACCGGCTCCAGCCTGCCCGCCGGGGGCGCGGTGCTGCTGCAAACCCTCAGCGCGGTCAGCGGACAGGTCGCATTCGACGATATCGTGATCCAGCGGCCTGAACTCGCCAGCGAGCACTTCCAGGGGGCGGGTATTCCGTCTTCGTGGCAAGCATCCAGTTCGCGCAACGTCGAAATCGGCACAGAGAGCGACAGCAACCAATACCTGCGCATGACCGAAGGGGCGGAACTCACACCCACGCTGCCGCCTTATGACAATATGCTGATGGCCTGCCGCATCTACAGCGAAACCGGCGGCTTTAACGTCCTGCTGCGCGAGAGCAGCCAGGGACGCTACCGGCTGGTGATGGACGGCGGACACATGGAAATCCAGCACCTCAACGGCCAGGGCGACCTGCTGCAAAGCTGGACACGCACCAACTACTACGGGCGCGGCCAATGGTTCGACTTCATCATCCTGATGCTTGGCGACCGGCTGGTGATCTATCGCCTGGGTGAGATCATCTTTGAGGAAACGATCACCGACGCGCCGCCCCCCGGCAAGATCACGTTTACCACCCCGCGCGATTACGACGTGCTGCGCATTGATGACTGTCTATTCACCGAAACCGAAGTCGCCAGCACCATCGACGCGCGCTTTGCCTTTGCCGTGCTGGAAGAACTCGATAAACGCCTGATTCGTGACGGCCTGAGCGACTGGTACGACTTCTTCCTGCCGGATCGCTCGACCGCTTACTGGTGGGAATCTGACCCCGGTGAATACGTGGTGGATCGCAATGCCGAAGCACGTATCGAATACTACACGATCACATCCGGCGATCAATCGCTGTATCGCCGCTTCCGCCGCGAAATCGACTCGACCGGCAACGTGTTTGGCAACGGTAATGATACGTCCCGCTTCCGCGATTCGACCGACATCTACGTGAACGGCTGGATGCGGCTACCGCTGGAAGCGCCGGTCGGCAGTGTGGCCTGGCTTGGCGTGCGCTCAATTCCCAGCGTGACCGGCTCCAGCCTGAACCAGTACCAGGTCGAGATCGAGAAGACGGAAACCGGGACTCTGGCCCGTATCCGCATCAACACCGCCAACAACAAAACCGTGTTGTACGAAGCGCCGCTGGAAGCCACCTTCGACGGCTGGCACGAGTTCATCATCGTGGCGCTGGATGACCAGATCGCGTTTTTCATCAACGGGCGCTTTATCACGGCGCTGCGCGATGTCGAGCAGTTGGGCGGGACCTACGCCTTCGGCGTGGAAGAAAACAGCATCGCCAACTTTGACGACATGATCATGCGCGATGCGTCCGTGAACTACTGATCTGACTAGTCCGCTCAAAAACACCGCCCGGATCATATCACGATCCGGGCGGTGTTGTTTTTTGCCCTGTGGTAAACCCTACTCGGCGGCCCCTGCCAGCCGGTCGGCATACTGGCGCTTGTAGTATTGCAGGTATTCGCCGGTCTTAATCTTGCGCCACCACCACTCATTTTCCTGGTACCAGCGCACGGTCGCCTGCATGGCTTCTTCGAACGTGTGCTTTGGCTCCCAGCCCAGTTCCGCGAGAATCTTGTCGTTAGTCAGCGCATAACGGCGATCATGGCCGGGGCGGTCTTCGACGTGGCGGATCAGGCTTTCCGGTTTGCCCAGCGCTTCGAGAATGAACCGGGTCACGTCGATGTTGTGCATCTCGTGCTCGCCGCCGACGTTGTAGATCGTGTTAGGCGCACCGTTGAACAGCACGGTTTCAATCGCCTCACAGTGATCGTCGACATACAGCCAGTCGCGCACCTGCATACCGTCACCGTACAGCGGCAGCGGGCGGTCGTCAATCGCTTCCGTGATGAAAAATGGCGCGATCTTCTCCGGATACTGGTACGGGCCAAACGTATTACTACCGCGCGTGACGGTGGTATGCAGGCCGTAGGTCACATGGTAGGCGCGCAGCATCATCTCGCCGCCCGCCTTGCTCGCCGCGTAGGGACTGTTCGGCTCCAGTGGATCGCCCTCGCGGAAAAAGCCCTCGTCAATCGAGCCGTAAACCTCGTCCGTGCTCACGTGATGCACGCGCTGAATCCCGGCCAGACGCGCCACGTCCAGCAGTGTATACACGCCGACAACATCCGTGCGCACAAACGCATCCGGATCGAGAATCGAGCGATCCACGTGCGATTCAGCGGCGAAGTTAACGATAGCGTCGATGTTGTGTGTTTCTACCACGCGCTGCACAGTTTCGCGGTCTGCAATGTCGCCTTGCTCAAAGTGGTAATTCGCGGCATCCTGGGCGGGCAGCAGGTTATCCAGGTTGCCCGCATAGGTCAGCTTATCCAACACCACAATCGTTATTTCGGGGTGCTGCTGCAACATGCGGCGCACGAACGCGCTGCCGATAAAGCCTGCCCCACCCGTCACCATGATCGATTCCATGACAGTTCCTCTCTTGATCTGCTTCGCCCGGCAAACGCTCAGGAAGCGTTGAGCGTCTGCGCGTTCAAAACGAACTTGTGCAGCGCGTGGCCAACGCCATCCTCATCATTGGAGCCGGTCACGTAATCCGCGCGGTCGCGGACTTCCTGCGGCGCGTGTCCCATCGCCACCCCAATCGCGGCATACTCCAACATGGCTACATCGTTACAGTTATCGCCAAACGCGATAGTACGCGCCTGTTGTATACCGATATGGTCCAGGATCACGTGTAGCGCAGTGGCCTTGCTGACGCCAAAGGGCATCACCTCGACCAGCGACTTCAGGCCGGAGCGCAAGACCTGCGCGCGCCCCTCAAACGCCTTTGTGATGCGCGTCTGGAATTCCGCTACCGCGTCATAGTCGCGGTTCATCATCACCAGCTTGTAGGGCTTGTTGCCGTTCCGGATCGCCTCGGCAATGTCGCGCACAATCACCGGTTCCGGCTCGTGATGCGCGACCAGTTCCGCGACATTCACATCGCGTACCTGGGCCATCAATCCCATGCGGGTATACACAATCGGCGTAAACCCGGCGTCACGGGCCATTTCAATCGCTTCCAGCGCGCAAGCCTGCGGAATCGGGTCTTCATGCATCAACGTGCCATCCGGCGCGAAAACCTGCGTGCCATTGCCACAGATGACGGGAATATCGATCCCAAACCGCCGGATGATCGCGGGCGTGGAGGGAAAGGTTTTGCCGGTCGCAACGGTAAACTGCACGCCGCGCTCGATGGCCGTATCAATCGCCGCAGCCGTAAACGGAGAAACCATGTGTGCGGAGTTCAATAGTGTACCGTCCAGGTCGGCAACGATCAGGCGTATCGGTATATCATGCATAGTGCAATCCTACTACAACAAATCCAGGCGGCTGTGATCGCCCAGGTGCAGCTTGAGCGCTTTCGGGCGCAGTGTCGTCACGTCAATTTCGGCATGACGCCCGATCAGGCTGTCTTCGATGCGCGCCGGGCTGTTACGGATCGTGCTGTGTTCCAGCACGATGCTGTGCTGGATTTCGCTGTTTTCGATCACGACGTTGTGATAAATGCTGGAAAACGGGCCAACGTAACTGTTGATGATGCGCGTGTCTCTGCCAATGATCGCCGGGCCGCGCACCACGCTGTTGATGATCTCCGCGCCCTCCTGGACCGTCACGCGCCCATCGACTTCCGACGCCGCATCGACGCTGCCCAGGATCAGGGGCGTCAGTTCTTCTAAAACGTGGCTGTTGGCGGTGAGCATATCATCGGGCCGCCCGGTGTCAATCCACCAGCCCTCGTGGACGTGCGGGTACACGACATAACCGTGCTCGACCAGCCATTGAATCGCGTCGGTGATTTCGAGTTCGCCGCGCCAGGACGGTTTGATCGCATCGGTCGCTTCATAAATGTGATGATCGAACATATAGATGCCGACCAGGGCCAGGTTGGAGGGCGGGTCTTTTGGTTTTTCGATCAGTTCGGCGATGCGGCCATCACCATCCAGCCGCGCGACGCCGTACTGCTCCGGGTATTCAACGGCTTTCAGCACGATCTGGCTGTTCCACTCCGTGTGGTGGGCAAAGTCAGCGATCAGTGGGCTGATGCCCCCCTGGATCACGTTGTCGCCCAGGAACATCACGAAACGGTCATCGCCGAGAAAGTCGCGCGATATCTTGACTGCGTGCGCCAGCCCTAACGGGGCATCCTGCGGGATGTAGGTCACGCGCACGCCAAACTGCGTGCCGTCCCCGACCGCCTCGCGGATTTCCGGGCCGGTGTCGCCGATCACGATCCCAATATCGCTGATCCCTGCGTCACGGATCGACTCGATCACGCGGAACAACACCGGCTTATTCGCCACCGGGATCAACTGCTTGGCACGGGTATAGGTCAGGGGATAAAGGCGCGTGCCCTTACCGCCGCTCAGGATCAGGCCCTTCATGTTTCACACTCCTGGCTCATCGGGTGTTAACGGTGTTTATGGGCGTAATAGCCGCCCAGTGCGGTATCGCGCGGCGCATTGACCAGCACCGTACCGATCACGGGCACTTTGACACGTTCGAGTTCTTCTTTGGCGCGGGCGGCATGATCCCGGCGCGAACTCCCGGCGCGCAGCACCAGCAGCAGCCCATCGACCTTCAGCCCCAGCAGCGCCGCATCCGTCACGATCAACGAAGGCGGCGCATCGAACAGCACGTATTCGGCACGTGCCTTAAGCGCCGCGATCACGTCGTCCATGCGCTTCGCCCCCACCAGGTCGGCGGGGTTGGGCGGCAGCGATCCGCTGGTGAGCACCTGCAAACCGTCTATGCCGGTCGCTTGCAGCGGGGGATTTTCCAACGTGGCCTTGTCCAGCAGCATCGAAGTCAGACCGGGTTCCTGGTTCACGCCCCAGATCGTATGCTGTACCGGGGCGCGCAGATCACAGTCCACGAGGATCGTCGCGTGCCCACCCTGCGCCAGCGTCACGGCCAGGTTCGCCAGCGCGGTGCTTTTGCCCTCGCCCTGTACCGGGGAAGTCACTACCAGCGTATTCACCGGGCGGTCCACACTGTAAAACATCAGGTTGGTACGCAGCGCACGGTAGGCTTCGGCAGCGGGCGCACCGGGATTCGTCAAGGTGATCAGGTTCACATCAGCCATTGTCAGATTCTTTCCTTATGCGTGCGCGTCATCGGCAGGAATCGCGGCCAGCACGGGTAACTCTAGAAAGTGTTCGACATCTTCCTTGCTGCGGACGATGTTCGATTCCAGGTATTCCAGCACGAACACCACCACACCGCCCAGCAGCAGCCCCAGGATTGCCCCGGCGAGGGTGTTGATTCTGGTCTTGGGCGTGTGCAGGCCGTAGGTAGCGGTATCGATCAAATACGCATCGATGCGGTCCTCGCGCTGGAGACTGCGGTTAGATTCGGTGCGGTAATCAACGAGTAAACGCCCCATCTCGGTCGCCACCTGCGCGGCGAGCGGACCATCTTCCATATCGATATCAATCTGCACGACAAGCTGCGTCGGATCAGAGTTGATCGTCATGTGGCTGCGCAGATCGCCGGGCGTCATGTCAAGCTGCAAGCGTTCGATGGCGTTGGCAGCCTGCTGATCGGTGTTCAGATACACTACGTAACTGCGCAGCAGCGTGCGCAGAGTCTCGGTCAGGCCAAAGTCGTTGCGCGCCGGTTGCAGCAGCACGCGCTGTGATGCACGGTAAACGGGAGTCTGCGCCTTGCTCAATCCGTAAGCGGCTCCCGCCGTGATCACCATTGCGAGCAGAATCATCCAACCACGCCGGATCAAAATACGCACATAATACGCCAGATTCATAGATTTTCGAGTCCTTATCCAACTGGGGGCTGCGCTATATCACCTGCAACCACCGTTATTATAACAGGCGATCCCGCGCTTTTTGTCTTCTATCAGCCAAACGCTGAGCAACAGTCAGTTAGCTACGCTCACCTGACGATATGCACACTCACTCGCGCGGAATCTCACCCAGCACCGCCAGGCCCAGCGCTTCTAAATCAGCGCGCGTGCGCAGCGTGCGATCCAGGTATTCCGCCAGCGCCGCCAACCCCACCCCGGCGGCCAACCCTAACACGATCCGCACCAACGGCAGCAACCGCGCCGTCATCGGTGCGGGAACTTCCTCAACGCGGCGATCATCGAGCGGCACGACCGTCACCGGCTGCGCGGCAAACTGCGGGAAGTAGTCCTGGTTGCGCGTCTGCAAAACCGTGACCGCCGCATCGGTGATCGCCAGCAGTTGATCGGCGTCGTCCCAGGCCGCATACAGCGTCAGAATGCTGTGAAATCCGTCAGCGGCAAACACGCCGCGCAAGTCATCCGCCGGGATATCCATGCCCCGCCCCGCCAGGACTTCGCCGACATCCGCCGCGAAATTATCGCTTGTGATCCAGTATGGCATGTTCAGCACAACTAACTCAGACGCCAGCAGCGGCACATAGCTGGAATCTTCATACGAGGCTGCCGCGCCATCACCAGCGGTGGTATCCGGCGGCGGGGCGGCAGTCAGCCGCATCTGCACCTGGTACGTGACCGGCGGGGATACCACATCCCCCAGTGACGGCAAAGTCAGCACCAGCGCCACCAACGCAGGAAGCAGCACCAGCCACCAACGCCGCCAAAGCATCTGCCCCATTGCTATCAGTTCCATCTGTCGTGAGCATCCTTCCTGCGCCGATTTCCGATTCCTGACGCTTTCCGGGCGCATTATACCGGATCGCAGCACAGATTGTGAAGCGATCTTGCCAAAGCGCGCGGATTCGAGTTAGGCTTTACAATGTCAGGTGACTGTATTTTCAATCACACACAAGGGAGAAATTAACGATGACCGCCTCCTTTGACAAGCTCAAAGCCATGTTAGAAGAAAAAGGCGCGCTCAGCGACGAAGAGATCGCAGCCGTCGTCAAGGAACACGGCGAAATGACCGACGAGGAAAATATGCAGCTTTCCGCAGAAATACACGAACGCAAACGCGCCGGTGAAGCTACGGTCACGATGGAACAGTTTCTCGAAGCTAACAAGGTGCTCGACAGCGCCGACCCAAACAGCGACGAATATAAAAAAGCCCAGGAAATTGTCGATAAGTTCCTGACGGGCAGCTAGCGGCAGCCCCCTATGAGCGATTACGAGTACGACGACTACCGGGACCCCGACGCATACAACGATGATGCACCGCGTCACGGCGCGCGCCGCCCCGGTTCGGACCTGGTTCAGCAGGCGTTTGACCTGGGCATTACGGGCAGCATCATTGCCACCGTACTGCTGACGGTTCTCTACGCCTTTCTGCCGGTGGATGCCGTGCCGGACTTCATCCCGTTGGCCGGGCAGATCGACGATATCGCGGCGATTCTGGCGGGCGGCAGTTCGGTCACTTTTCTGGCAGTGCTGCGTTTCGTCATGCGCTCGCGCGTCGCCCGTGTGAGCTGCCTGGTGGTGATCGTGCTCAGCGCCATTGGCGCGTTTGCTGTGTTCTGGGTGCTGATGCGGATATTTAACTCACTCGTTTGATCCCGGTTCAACCCGCTGTAACGTAAGCTGGTACGTCCCGGTTTGCGTATCACCGGATAACCGCACAACCAGCGTATAGGTCCCCCCTGCGGGCAGAGTCAGCGTCAGCACCGGACTCTGCCCGACCTGATCGCCGCCATCGCTCATCGCCAGCAGTTCGCCATCCGGCCCGTAAGCGGTCAGCACGCTGTCCGCATAGAGTGACAGCATCGTCACGCGCACGCGGTCCCTGGCCTGCCCTGCAAAGGTCCAGGTATCCTGCTGCCCCGGCGCGGCGATCTCGCCGGAACGTGTTTCACCGTAGGCGATCAGTCCCCCGCCTGGTTCCGGCTGCACCAGCGGGACCAGTTCCAACAAAAAATGGCGCGTCTGCGTCTCAGGACCGAACAGAAACAGCGTATACGTTCCTGGGCCGGGCAGGTCCCACACACCCACTAACGCGCGGTCCTCGCCGGGCATGATCTGCTGTGAGACGGTATCATCATCGGCATCCAACATGCGCGCGCGCAGTTGCAGCGGGCCAACATCGTCAGCAGGCATCAGGCGCAAACCCACGCGCCGCACCCGGTCACTGGTAACAATATACGCTTCGCGCGCCACACCGGGCACATACTCCCCCTCGACCCATTCCCCCAATGTCAAAACCCGCTCCCGTGTCACTGGGGTTGCCGTCGGGGTTCCCAGCGGAGCCGGTGAGGGGCGCGGTTGGGGTGTCTCGCTTGGCAGCGCCGTCACCTCAGCTACCACCGGCGTTGGTGTCGTGGTGGGAGTCCCAGAGACGCGCGGTGGCTCGCCGCCACCCCCGCACGCGGCCAGCACAACGCACGCCGCGGCCAGCCCAGGCAAACGTCCAATCCACGCGCGGCACATGATCACGGGCTGGGTTCCAGGCAGGACGGCAGTTCGGCAGCGTTCAACGGCCACTGCGCGCCATAGAACGCGAGATAGTCCGCCACATGTGCCGACCAGTACGCCGTATCATGGTTGCCGGTTGGGTTGATAATATACTCATGCGGCACGTTACGACTGCGCAGCAGTTCCGACATGAGCGACGCATACGTGCCGACGTAATCATCGGTCGCGTGATCCATGTAGATACGCAGCGGGGTTTTGTCCAGGCTCGCGGTCAGCGCGAGATCGAGCGGGTTCGTAGCCGGACCGGCGTTGTCCGGCTCAAAATGTGGGCTGTGCCCCCCCAGGGCGCTGAAGAGTTCCGGGTGGCGCAGCGCGATGCTGAACGCCCAGAACCCGCCGCGCGAGATGCCGCCTAGCGCGCGCCCTTGCGGGCTGCCCCACAAACAGAAATCGCGCTCCACTGCCGGGATCAGTTCTTCCAGGATCACGGTTTCATAGGATGCGCCTTCCGGCAGATCGTTGTATTCCGACAGCAGACCGCCATCGGGCATAACCAGCACCATCGGCGGCAGCGATCCCTTGGAGACGCCGCGATCCATCGCGCCGGGAGCATCCAGGTCCACCCACATCGTATCGTCATAGCTTGTGCCGTGCAGCAGAATCACGTAAGGGTAACGCTGCAAGGTATCGTAAAAGCACGGCGGCAGGTATATTTCGAAGGTGACTTCTTCGCCCGTAATCGCGCTGAAAAACGAGGATACGAACATCTGCCCGGCAGTCTGTGCGCAAACAAACGGCGTGGCCGAGGGCAGCGCGGTCGGAACCGGCGGCGGCGTATCCGTTGGCAGCGGCGTATTGACCACGCCTGCCCCACTCACCGACCCGGCTCCGGAAGCGCCCGGCTGCCCGGTCTGAACAACGGGCGGTGTCTGGGAGGGAATCATCACAGTGTCCGGCGTTTCGCCAGTCACCACAATGTACTGGGGAGTCTGATCTGGCGCGAGTGGTTCGCAGGCCAGCAGTCCGAAAAGCGTCAGGCAAACGAACAGGACAATCAGGTAGCGTCTGGGTATCATCAGGAAACGTATCGCTTTCAGAGTATGTGTCCAACCGGCGGGCTAATGGCTATTGGCAGCAGCCCGTAAAACCCGTAGAATCCTGAACTACTGTGCATCAGAAATGAAAAAGCGGCAACCTATTATGTCAAGTGTAATCCGCCCGGCCCAACCCGCCGCCAACCCGCCCGCCCCCCCACGCTGGCGGCGGCGCGTGCGTAATCACCTGCGCACGGTTTTCGCGCGCGGCGATTTGACCAGTTTGTTGATCACCTGGGGCATCATGATCGTCACCGGCATGGCGCTCGATGCTGCGGAATGGACCAACGGCCTGCATACGCTGGCGTATGTGAATTTCTTCGCGGTGGGTTTAGGTTTTTTACTGGCGCGCAGCACCTATTCGGAACTGTTCTCGCTGATCTTGAGCAGCGCCTACAGCGTGGCCGTGATCCTGTTGATCAACGCGATTCTGCTTGTCGATCATGGCTCGGTCACGCAGCGTATGCACACCCTGCTGGACCAGCTCTGGTTGTGGTTCAACGATGCCACCGGTGGCGACCAACCCGCTTATGATGATGTCGCCTTCGTGGTGTTTCTGTCGATCCTGTTCTGGTTCCTGGGGCACAACGCCGCGTGGCACGTGTTCCGTGTTGACCGCGTATGGCGCGTGATCGTGCCCACCGGGTTAGTGATCGTCACCAACCAGTTTTACTACCAGGGCAATCATGCGCTCGATATCTACCTGGTGGTGTTTGTGCTGCTCTCGCTGCTGCTGCTGATCCGTTCGCACATCGAAACGCGCGAGTATGACTGGTTCATCCACCGGGTGAGTTTTCCGCGTTACGTGCGGCGCGCGTTTTTTTATTCCGGCGGCGCGCTGGCGCTGCTGCTCGTACTGGCGGCGTGGATGGCCCCAACCGGTGAAGACGACAAAAGCCTGGAACGTGTCAAAGAACTGCTCTCCGGCGATAAGTTCATGGAATGGGCCGAAGTCTGGAACCGGCTGTTCTCGTCCATCGAAGCCGAAGGCATCGCCACCGCCGACTATTACGGCGGGGACGAACTGCAACTCAGCGGCGCGATCCAACTGGGCGACCAACCCGTGATGTACGTGCAGGCCCCTTTTGGCCCGCGTTACTACTGGCGCTCGACGGTCTACGATTCCTACGATTTCACCGACTGGCGCTGGCGACATATCCGCACCGTGCGCGCCTATACGGACGAGTCGGGTTTGCAGTTGAACACCGGCAGCAGTCTGCCCGGTACGCGACAGATCGTCAACCAGACGGTTACGCTGCTGCTGCGTTCGTCGAAGCTGGTCTATGCTGCGCCACAACCGGTCCAGTTCGGGCTGCCCGTCGAAGTCGAACTGGACTGCGTGGACGACTTCCAGCGCGACTGTGTTAACGAAAACCGCGAAGCCGATATCGCCATTGTGCGCGCGCGCGAAACCCTGCGCAACGGCGATTCCTACACAGTCAAATCTTCGATCAGCGCCGCATCTGCGGCCCAACTGCGCGACGCGGGCGAAAACTACCCGGCCTGGGTGCTGCGCCTGTATTTGCAGGGCGCAAGCGAGATCGCACCGCAGGTCCGCGACCTGGCTGCGCAGATCATCGCGCAGGCAGGCGCACAAACACCCTACGACAAAGCTAAAGCCATCGAAAGCTGGCTGCGCACCTATATTCAATATAACGAGTCGATCCCTACCCCACCACGCGGCAGCGACCCGATCTACTGGTTCCTGTTTGAGCAGCGCGAAGGCTACTGCAATTATTATGCGACCGCTATGGTCATGATGCTGCGGTCGCAGGGCGTCCCGGCGCGCATGGCTGCCGGGTTCGCGCAGGGGACCTGGGACGCTGAACGCAATGCGTATCTGGTCCGCGAACGTGATGCGCACACCTGGGTCGAGGTCTACTTTCCCAGCTACGGCTGGGTGGAGTTCGAACCCACCGCCGACGAAGCCCCTATCGACCGGCAGGACGAACAACCGCCACAAGCAATGCTGCCGACCGTGACCCCGATGCCGACGATCACGCCCATGCCGACCCTGACGCCCACTCCCGACCAGGAAAGTCAGGATGCCGGGGCGGACGCGACTCCGACCAGCCCGGCAGAAGCCCCGTTTATGCCGTCTTCGCCAACGCCAACGGCCACCGCTACCCCGGCCCCCAGCGCCACTCCTCCCCCGCCCCCGGATGTGACGCGCGTGGGCGGTGACAGCGGCATGGGGATTCTCAATATTTTGCTGCTGATCCTCGGCATTGTGGCGCTGCTGTTCACCGGCCTGATCTTAACCGCGCTGTTCGTAGTCTGGTACGTGGAATATCGCGGGTTGGGCGGGCTGAACGTCATCCAACGCGCCTACGCACGGCTGGCAATCTACGGGCGCTGGGTGGGGTTGTATTACAGCGATTCAGCCACGCCGGACGAACGGCGGCGTTCGATAGTCAGTACCTTGCCCGACAGTGAAATGCCGGTTAACGCCATCACCCACGCATACATCGAAAACCGTTACCGCGAAACCGGCGATGCAGATGACCGGCCCGATCATATCGCCAACCTCGCCTGGCGCGATGCGCGCCTGGTTTTCATCCGGCACAAACTGCGCCGGTGGTTCGGTAAGCGTTAGGCTGATCCAGGAAATAAATCACCCAAATGAGTTGGCCTTTGCTCCCCTTCCCTGAGGGAAGGGGTTGTGGGGGATGGGGTAATTATTTTCTTGGCGTAGCCTTAGCGGCATTCTCAAAACGGATCAGGACTTGACGCCGGTATGGGGGACTGGTATCATGTTCGCCGCACGATCAAAGCGCCGGGAGTGACCGGCACTTTACCGCAGACAGCAGGCGTCCATGATGGACATAACAGCACCCGCTACCTGCCGAGGTGAAGACCAGAACCCGACATCAAAATGCGTGTTCGCACTCATTTGAACATGTTGCGGTCTTCGCTGTATTGCGGAGGCCGCTTTTTGTTGCGAGTCTCCCTGCGGGTAAAAATCCTGAGGAAAGGAGGAATACACGCTTGGCTATTAATCGAAAGCGCAAAGAGGAACTGGTCGCGCAGTACACCGAGATGCTCAAAGAAGCGCGCGGTGTTGTCATCACGGAATATCGCGGAATGACGATGTCCCAGCTTGACGAACTGCGCGGTAAACTCCGCGAAAAGAACGCGAGTTTCACCGTGACCAAGAACACCCTTTTCCAGATCGCGCTGCAAGAAGTTGGCATGGCTATCCCGGAGGATATGCTTACCGGACCGGTAGCGACGGTGTTCGCCTTCGAAGACCTGCCAGCGACCGTCAAAATCGTCCTGGAATATGCCAAAACCCACGAAATCTTCATCACCAAGGGTGGTGTCATCGGTTCTTCGGTGATCTCGAAAGCACAATTAGAGCCGATCTCCGAACTGCCACCGCTGGATACGCTGCGCGCGGAACTGGTAGGTATGGTCACCATGCCGATGCAGAGCTTCCTGGGGCTGCTCGAAGAACCCGGACGGCAGTTCGTCGGCGTTATCAAGGCTGCAACAGATGGCGTCGTCAACGTTCTGGCGGCTTACGTGGCAAAACAGGAAGAAGCCGCATAACACCGGGCGGCGCATAACCGAATTGAAAATGAATGTATCGCAACGATACAACACACACCTATCTATGAAAGGAACACTGAACAATGGCTGACCTGCAGAAACTGGTTGAAGAACTGAGCAATCTCACCGTGATGGAAGCGGCTGAACTCAAGCGTATGCTGGAAGAAGAATGGGGCGTTGAGGCTGCTGCTCCGATGGCGATGGGCGCGATGCCGATGATGGCGGGCGCACCTGCGGCTGCGGTCGAAGAAGAAGAAGAAAAGACCGAGTTCACCGTGGTCTTGAAAGACATTGGCCCGAAGAAAATCGAAGTCATCAAGGTTGTCCGCAGCCTGACCAGCCTGGGCCTGAAGGAAGCGAAGGAACTGGTTGAGGGCGCGCCCAGCAACGTCATGGAAGATGTTGCCAAGCAGTCGGCGGAAGAAGCCAAGGGCAAGCTCGAAGAAGCGGGCGCGGTCGTCGAGATCAAGTAAGCTCGCGACACGTCAGTTTTCAACACAGCAGGCGGTGTAGGAATGTTCTACGCCGCCTGTTTGATCCTTTATCGCCCACCGCTCTCTAGCGCGAATAATGCCTGAGCCGTTCAATCGGGTCTTCGTAGCCCCGTTTGCCCCGGTCTTCATCCAGTTTGCGCAAACGGAACTCATCCAGCTCCCGCACCAGAGTCGGAGCCACCTGAGATGGGAATCCGCCGACGCGCTCGCGAGCTCGCGCTCCAG
>CAZMNL010000039.1:9437-14047 GCA_964567525.1 uncultured Anaerolineaceae bacterium | reverse complement strand
CGGTGCTGACCCCGTACCGCCCGCGTCCGTGCTGCGCGACGACGACCACCGCGACGTAGAATCCTCTCCGGCCCCTATCGAGCGGCGGGAGGCGTCACGGTCACGGCTGGTGCTGGTGCGCCCCTGTGATCCGCGCCGGGAACCCGAATCGCGTTGGTCCAGGCTGCCACCGACAAACGGACGCCGGGCCGGGCGATCACCGTCCGCCACTTTTTTGTCGTCATCTTCTTTTTGGCCGCGCCGCAAGAACGAGAATCCGCCGCCGGAGTCCGCGCCTTTTTCTTTGTCGCCCGCCTCACGACCGCGCCGCCCCTGGCTGCTGCGCGGGTTGGCGTCGCGCTTAAACGCGCCGGTCGGGCGCGCGGGTTTATCGGCGGCTTCACCTTTGTCTCGGTTGCGATTCAACCAGTTCCGGCCCTTGCCGGAATCCTCAGAATCGCCTTTATCCTGTTCGCGGGCCGGGCGGCGGGTGACGCCGCGCTGCTGTGTGCGCCAGGGATCATCATCGCCAACGTCATCGCCACCGCTTAACCAACTGCGCGGGCGATCCGGCTGCTTTTTGTCTTTATCCTTATCTTTGTTGTCGTCGTCCTGGTTCCGTCTGCGACTGAACATAATCGTCCATACCTGGGTCTAACTGGGCGTTGGATTGTCTTGTGGACGGTGTTTGCCGGTTGAAAATCCGGTCTATTTTATTTTAACGTTTTTTCAGAGCTGACGTTGCATGTGCGCGTGTGGCAATGGGTTGAAATGGTGTTTCCATTATACCATATTCGCACATTTGTGCTATTCTCAAAATGCTATATCATCCCCTCTCAGAATATACTAAAACGGGAAGAACACCAAGTCATAGCACGTTCGGGATTTGTTGGAGTTTGGGCAAACAGGACTTATGTAAGGGGAGCTTGACCGAATGCTGGGCGGTTTGGTGACAACTCACACTGGCGGTTTGACCGGTTTTGTCGAAAATGGTTTCAGCTTTGTTCAAGCTCCGCTATAATGACGCGGAAATACGGGCGAATTGGTGATGGTACACTGCCGCATACCGTATAACCCCAATATACCCAATTTTTGAGAATCGTTTTTGCGTAAGGCATAAATTCTGTATTAGAAACGAGAAAAGTGCTATGGCAACAACCGCACAAGCTCCATCCCCGCGTGCCACGCCTGCCCGCCGCTTCTCGCTTACCCGGCTGTGGCCTGCCATCCAAAGCCTGTTGGTCCCGATTCTGTCGGTCTTCACGGCAGTCCTGGTTGGCTCGGTGCTGATTCTGTTGGACGGGCGCGACCCAATCACAGCCTTTGAGGGGCTGTTTGAGGGGGCCTTTTTAGAACCGCGCGGACTGCTGGCAACTTTCCGCAATATGACGCCGCTGATCCTCTCCGGGTTGGCGGTGGCTTTCGCGTTCAAAAGCGGCCTGTTCAATATCGGTGTGCAGGGCCAGTTGATCATCGGGTCGGTGGTCGCGGCGTGGCTCGGTTTTGCGGTCAAAGGGCTGCCCCCCCTGCTGCATGTCCTGCTGGCAATCAGCGGGGCGATGGTCGCGGGCGGGCTGTGGGCCGGGATCGCGGGCGCGCTGAAAGCCTACGCCAACGCCCACGAGGTGATCACCACGATCATGCTGAACTATATCGCGGCACAGTTTGCCGGGTGGCTGATCTCGACCGGCAGCGATGGCTCGCGGCCCGGACCGCTCGCCAGCCCCGAAGCCGTCACGGACGCTATCGCGCGCACGCCGGAGATTCTGCCCAGCGCGCGGCTGCCCGTGATCTACCGCGTGCCGCCAAACTTTGACCTGCACGTGGGGATTTTCATGGCGATCATCGCCTCCATCGTGATCGCGTTCCTGCTGTACCGCACGACGTTCGGTTTCCAACTGCGCATGACCGGGCACAGCCCCAGCGCGGCGGAATACGCCGGGGTGAATGTCAAACAGGTGACGATTGCCACGATGGTGATCGCGGGCTTTCTGGCGGGGTTGGCGGGCGGCATTCAAACGCTGGGGGTCAATCACGGTTACGAGGGCAACCAGTCGCTCGGCCTGGGCTTTGACGGCATCACGGTCGCGTTTCTGGCGGGTAACAACCCGATTGGCGTGAACTTCTCAGCATTTTTGTTCGGTGCGATGGACGCGGGCACAACACGCATGGCGTTGAGTTCCAACGTTGCGAAAGAATTGATCCAGGTGATCCAGGCATTGATCCTGATGTTTGTGGCCGCAGACCAGATCATCCGGCGCATCTATCGTATCCGCGCGGCAGGGCCGGGCAGCCGGCTCACGCTCAGCAGGGAGTAGGCAGGGAGGCGACGATGGGCGAAACTGAAATCGGGCTGGCAATCATTGCCACGATCAACGCGACAATCCGCTTCTCTGTGCCGATTACGCTGGGCGCGCTGAGCGGTATCATGAGCGAGCGTTCCGGGATTGTTAACATCGGCATCGAAGGCATGATGCTCACCTCGGCTTTTACCGGCTTCATGGCGAATGTGGCGCTCAGCGCCTCTGGTGTAGACCCGGTGCTGCAAACTATCCCGGTACGGTTGGGGCTGGCGATCCTGGTTGCACTGCTGACGGGTGGCGCGCTGGGCCTGCTGCACGGGTTGCTATCGATCCAGTACCGCGTGGACCAGATCGTCAGCGGCACAGTGATCAACATCCTGGCGCTGGGCCTGACCGGGTACTTCTACGAGCTGAATACGCCGACCCTGGGCAAACTGCCCTCGGTGATCGGCAATCCCTGGACACCCGATGCGTCCAGCAAAATCCAGCTTGCCGACAATTTTTCGTTTTATTTCCCCTTTGATATCGGGCGTATCCTGTTCGACAAGGACATCATCACCTACATGACGCTGTTCCTGGTGATTCTGCTGGGGTGGGCGCTGTTTAACACCACCTGGGGCCTGCGCACGCGCTCGATTGGCGAAAACCCGCGCGCGGCGGATACGCTGGGGATTAACGTTTACCGGATGCAGTATACCAACCTGTTCCTGGGCGGGATGCTGGCGGGCCTGGCCGGGGCGTTTTTGACGCTGGCGGCGGTAGGCATCTTTGAGCAGAACATGACCACCGGGCGCGGCTTTATCGCGCTGGCGGTGATGATCTTCGGCAACTGGCGGCCCTGGGGTGTCTTAAAGGGGGCGCTGCTGTTCGGCTTTGCGACGGCGCTGCAAAACCAGCTCCAACAGTTCGGGATCGATGTACCGCACCAGTTGGTCGGGATGCTGCCGTATATCCTGACGATTGTGGTGTTGGCGGGTTTCGTCGGGCGCGCCCGGCCCCCGGCACACGTCGGACAGGCTTATGTGCAGGAATAGCAGTTTTCAGTACACAGTGTTCAGTTAGCCCTGGGAGCGCAAAACGTGCAGGATTTCCACAAACTTCAAGTGCCGTTGATGTGAACTGTGGAGTAAAAAACTGAACACTGAAAACTGTTTACTGAGAACTTGGTGAAACGACAATGACTGAAGTCAACGAACAACCAAACCAACAAGAACAAGATATCGTCCTCCAGGTTGAGGGCGTGACCAAACAGTTCCCCGGCGTGCTGGCGAACGATAACATTGACCTCACGTTGCGCCGGGGCGAGATTCTCGCGCTGCTGGGCGAAAACGGCGCGGGTAAATCCACGCTGATGAACATCATCTACGGGCTGTACCGTCCAACCAGCGGCACAATCCGCCTGAAGGAGCGCGAGGTCACGTTCAGCAGCCCGCGCGAAGCGATCCACAGCGGGATCGGCATGGTTCACCAGCATTTCCAACTGGTTAACGTGATGACGGTGGCGGAAAACGTTGTGCTGGGTGAAGAAAGCACCGTCGCGTATCGCGGCGAGCGCAACCCGGCCCTGAAATTGGTTATGCGCTGGCTGCCGAGCATCATCGTCTTTGTGTTGAGCGTGATCATCGGGCTGACGCTGAACAATTCTGACTATGCGGTGGGCGGGCTGGTGATCGGTCTGGCCCTGGGGGCGCTGGTGGTGCTTCCACCCGCTGCGCGCATGATCTGGGGCGTGGCGTGGCGCGTGGCGATGGCGTTCGTAGCAGTGGCGATTGCCGGGCAAGTCGAGCAGATTGTGCGCGTCGGGATCATGGATGTTGCGCTGCGGCAGCCGGTGGAAATCTTCAACGAGCGCAACCCCGACGAGATGGACGGTTACACCGTCAAGCGTGCGCGCGTGTACCATCAACGCGTCGCGTTTGATTGGGCCAAGCAGTACCGCGACGCGGACGGCAATATCAACACCGTGATCGCCAGCGCCAAAGTGGAGATGGAACCCTACCGCGACGAGGGTATCCCCGGTTGGCTGCTGGACGCGATTGACACGGTTCCGCCGGTCGCCGAAGGGGTGAGCGTGGCGCTTTTGCTGCTGCTGCTTGGCGCGCACGCGATCACGTCCTGGCGCGGCTGGGAGCCGCTGCCGGGCCATCTGCGGCAGGTCGATCTGATCCTGATCGGCGGCCTGGTGCTTTTCTTTGCCATAACGGGTTGGATGGACCTGGATATGGTCAGCACAGGCGTGCAGATTGGGCTGTTCGTACTTCTCGCGGCGGGGCTGGCGCTGGTGGCATGGCGCACAGTACAGCGCCGAGCCACGGCGGGCGACGAAAT
>CAZMNL010000039.1:0-9427 GCA_964567525.1 uncultured Anaerolineaceae bacterium | reverse complement strand
CGGTATCACCGTTTGACGGCGTGCTGGATGCCTTCCTGATGCTGCTGAACAACGCCGCCGAGATTCGCGACATGGAAGCCGCGCGCCAGCGGGTGCGCGATCTCTCGCGGCAGTACGGGCTGGAAGTGGACCCTGACGCCGTGATCGAAAAACTGCCGGTCGGGCAGCAGCAGCGCGTCGAGATCATCAAGGCGCTGTACCGGCAGGCCGATATCCTGATCCTGGACGAACCGACCGCCGTACTCACGCCGCAGGAAGGGCGCGAACTGTTCAAGATCATGCGCGAACTGGCGGCGCAGGGCGTTTCGATCATCTTCATCACGCACAAACTCAAAGAGGTCTTCGAAGTCGCTACCAATATTGCCGTGATGCGCGCCGGGAAACTGGTCGGTGCGACGACGCCGTTTGAGGCCACCGAAACCTCGCTGGCCGCGATGATGGTCGGGCGTGAGGTGATCTTGCAGGTTGAAAAGGACGAGGCGCGCCCGCAGGATGTCGTGCTGGAAGTCTCCGGCCTGAGCGCGCTGGACAACCGCAACGCACAGGCGCTCAACGACGTGGACTTCACGGTGCGCGCCGGGGAAGTGCTGGGTATCGCGGGCGTGCAGGGTAACGGCCAGACCGAACTGGTCGAAGTGCTGACCGGGCTGCGCGAACCCACCGCCGGATCGGTGCGGCTGCTGGGCATGGAACTGCAACCCGACGAACAGCCGGAAGGCGGACTCTCGGCGCGCGCGGCGGCGCTGGTGATCGATATGCTGGTTGTGGCGCTGTTTGCATACTTCATTGGTTACTTTACGTGGTATTTCAACGGGGGATCGCTGAGCGTGCCCGCTGCCGCGCTGGTGTTCCTGTTGGTCGATGCGGCGTATTTCCTGGGATCGTGGGCCGGGTTTGGCGGCACGCTGGGGATGTTGTTGTTCGGGCTGGAAGTTACCGAACGCGACCGGGATCACCGCCCGAATATGCTCAAGCTGGCCGAGCGCTATGTGCTGTATACGCTGCTGCGCCTGCCGCTGTTTGCTCCGCTGGTGATCACGTTCCTGGCGGCGCGTCAGAGCGACACCGGGCGCTGCTGTTACGACGAGCGCCTGGGGATTCGCGTGATCCACCGCGAGCGCATCACACCACGCCGCATCAAGGACAGCGGCACGAGCCACGTTCCCGAAGATCGCCAGCGGCACGGGCTGGTCAAGCCGTATTCGGTCGCTGACAACCTGGTGCTGAACGACTTCTACGAGCGCCCGTTCGCCAAAGAGCCGAATCTCGCCGAACTGCCCGGCACGCTGCTGCGTTACCTGGTTGTCGCCGGCGGCATCGTTGCCATCCTGACGGCGGCTTCGGTCTACCTGTGGGATGAATACCTGTGGACGGCGCTGCTGGATGCCTACCACGTGCCGGAAGACCTGCGCGAAATCGGTCGCTCATTGAACAGCAACCAGCGCGCCGCGCTGCAATACCCGTTAATCATTGGGGCGCTGCTGCTGCTGGCTGCGGAAATAATCTACGGTGCGGTGGCACACCTGATCGCCAACTGGGTGCTGGGGCTGGAACAGGTGCGCGCGGTTTTCCGGGCGCTGGGCCACCGCGTCAGCGAAACCGTCTGGCAGGCCACTGGGCAGGAAGGTGACGCCCCCAAAGCGCAGGGTGGCCTGCTGCGTAATGAACCGGCGATCTACCAGCACGCCCGCGATCTGATCGAAAAATTCGACATTCGCACGCCGGGGCCGGACGTGGACGGCGGCAATCTCAGCGGTGGCAACCAGCAGAAGATGATCGTCGCGCGTGAGTTCAGCCGCAGGCCGCGCCTGCTGATCGCGGCGCAGCCCACGCGCGGGATCGACGTGGGATCGATTGAGTTCATCCATCGCCAGATCATCGAGCAGCGCGACGCAGGCGCGGCGGTGCTGCTGGTATCGGCGGAACTCGATGAAATCATGGCGCTTTCGGATCGCATCGCGGTGCTGTACAAGGGCGAGGTGATCGACACACTGCCCGCCAGGGACGCCAGCCGCGAACAGTTGGGCCTGCTGATGGCGGGCATCAAAAACGGCGATGCGAAGTCTTCATCGGGCGCGGACTCCAGCGGCCCGCTGCCGCAGCCGTCCCCTGCCGCGCCATAAACCGGTGTGGGACACGTTCAACACTGAATCACACCGGGGATCGCTGCTCGCCCGACGGGTTCACCGTCGGGCGATATACCCGCTGGACCGCAAAGCGGCCCGCTGATCAGTATGTTTAGGCTGATCCAGGAAATAAATCACCCAAATGCGTTGGCCTTTGCTCCCCTTCCCTGAGGGAAGGGGTTGTGGGGGATGGGGTAATTATTTTCTTGGCGTAGCCTTAGCCCCGTTCACGGGGCTTTCGACGTATCGCCCGGTAACTTTAGTGCCGGGCAACGGGCTATTTTCGAAAGGGAAGTTCTGGCTTATGGCACGACAGCCCAATTCATCATCTGCCAAAGTGGTGCGCCGCGTGCCTGATGGCACACATACCCTGGTCGTGGAAGTTACACGCGATCAGCGGTTGAAAAAGTCCGTGCGCTGGACGTTAAAACAGGAAACGATCGAGGTGCGCGCGCCGGCCAATCTGCCGCCCAAACAGCTTGAAAAACTGCTGGATGATATCGTTGCGCGCGTGCTCAAACAGCGAGCCAGGGCGCGCAATCAGAACGACAGCGACCTGGAAACCCGCGCCCGCGAAATTAACCAACGTTATTTTGATGACGCGCTGCAATGGCACACGATCCGGTGGGTGAGCAACATGGAAAAACGCCTGGGAAGCTGCACCTCTGGCGGCTCCACGGACGGCGACATCCGTATCAGTGATCGTATCAAGGCGTGGCCGCGCTACGTGGTGGATTACATCATTGCGCACGAACTCGCGCACCGCAAATATCCCAACCACAGCCCGGATTTCTGGGATTTTCTCGCGCAGTATCCGCACACCGAACGGGCACGCGGCTTCATTGATGGCATCGCGTATGCCGAGGGCAGCGATCCTGACGCGCTGATCTGATGGGCCGGGCGGTGCGCGATTGGCGGTTCTGTTGCAAAAAAAATCCACGAGTGGGTACCCTCCTATCATAACGCACGTAATTCACCTGCAACTAAGGAATAGGCGTCGAATAACTTGAGCATTTCTGGTTTGGAATCGCTGTATTGCAGCCATAAACGCCTGGATTATTCGGTTTTCGTTCCAGAGGACTTTTTCCGGCACATGCTTTCGCGGGACGCTTGCGCTACAATAGCGCCCACTCGGAACGGCATAATCTACACCGGAGTGTTAAACGTGGACCCTTTTAAAGAACTCGAAACCGTCAAGACGATTGCGCGCATGGCGGCTTCCGTGTGCCAGACCATCCAGGGAGAGCTGGTAGACCCCTCGCAGAAAGGCGGGCGCGAACCCGTCACTATCGCTGATTACGCCTCGCAAGCCATGATCGGAAACGCGCTGGCGGAGAACTTCCCCGATGACGGCGTACTCTCCGAAGAACGTTCAGAGGAATTTATGCTGCTGCTCAACAACGAGCAGCGCGCGCTGGTGCAGCGTTTTGTGACCGACGCGCTGGGCGGCTATGTCTTCGAGGAACAGGTCTGCGCGTGGCTGGACTTCGGCAAGCAGACGCAGGCCGAGCGTATGTGGGTCGTGGACCCCATCGATGGCACGAAGGGCTTTCTCGGCGGGCGGCACTACTGCGTGGCGATCAGCCTGATGGAAAACGGCGAACCGGTGCTGGGTGTGCTGGCGAGTCCCGCGTTTTACGACGACGAGGAAACCCCGCCCGACGATCCCGGCGCGCTGGTCTATGCGCGGCGCGGCCTGGGTGCGTTCATCGAGCCGTTGATGGGCGGCCCGCGTGAGGGCATCCGCGCCTCAACCGTGCTGGAACCCGCCGAAGCGAAGATGCTGACCAGTTTCGAAGCCGGGCACAGCGACAAGAGCTTTTTCGAGAGCGTCGAGCAGGCATTAGGACGCAGCGCGGACGCACCCGCGCTCGGACTGGACAGCCAGGATAAGTACGGCATGGTGGCCTGCGGCATGGGCGACGTGTACCTGCGCATCGTACCCGAACCGTCATTCCGTGAAAAGCTGTGGGACCACGCCGCCGGGTATGCCATCGTGACCGAGGCGGGCGGGCGTATGACCGACCTGCACGGCAAACCGATTGACTGGACCACAGGCACGCGCATGACCAACAATCGCGGCGTGCTGGTCACGAATAGTTTCTTGCACGATACACTGGTTGCCGCCATCGCCCAGACCGGACTGGAGTGAGGTTCGCGGACATGGATGCTTACATTGACGCCGAAGGACGTCTGGTAATTCCCGCACAGATGGCGAAACAGCTTGGCCTGACATCCGGCGAGCGCGTCACGGTTGATATGACCGACCAGGGCGCGGTGCTGCGCCGGTCGGCGGCCCAACTGCGCAAAGTCTATATCGAACCCACGAGTCTGTGTAACATCGCCTGCCGCACATGTATTCGCAACATCTGGGCTGAGCCAATGGGCCAGATGCGCGCGGATACCTTCGCGCGCGTGATCGACGACCTGCGCGCCGTGTCGCCGCCGCCGCTGGTGTTCTTTGGCGGCTATGGCGAGCCGCTTTCGCACCCGGCGATCATCGAGTGGGTGGGCGCGGCGAAGGCGCTCGGTTCGCGCGTGGAACTGATCACCAATGCTACGCTGTTGGATGCCGAACGCGGGCGCGGCCTGATCCACGCGGGACTCGATACGCTGTGGTTTTCGTTGGATGGCGCGACTCCTGACAGTTACACCGACGTGCGCCTGGGCGCGCTGCTGCCGCAGGTGCTTGAGAATGTGCGGCGCTTCCGCGACCAACGGCCCGGTTTCCCGCGTGCGCAGCCGGAGATCGGGGTCGTATTCGTCGCCATGCGGCGCAATATCGGCGATCTGCCGGACGTGCTGCGGCTGGCGCGCGACCTGGGCGCGACACGTTTCATGGTCAGCAACGTGATCCCGCACACGCTGGAAATGCGCGACGAAGTGCTTTATGGGCGTGCGCTGAGCAATGACGCTTATTTCCCGCTGCCGGATGTGCCACAGTTGCGCTTCCCCAAGATCGACCGGATCGAGATTGATCCGGACCTGATCGCGGCGATGTTCGAGGATTGGGGCGTGGCCTTCAGCCCGCACGCCACGCCTGGCACGCGCAACCGCTGCCCGTTCATTGACGCGGGTGCGGTGGCGGTCGGGTGGGACGGCGGCGTGAGTCCCTGTCTGCCGCTGTTGCACAGCTACGCCAGCTACCTGCACGGCTACGAGCGCGTGTGCCGCCGCCACATTCTCGGCAGCGTGACCGACTCCAGCCTGCTGGACCTGTGGCACGACGCGGAGCATCTGGCGTTTCGCCGCCGCGTGCAGAACTTCGACTTTTCGCCCTGTACCTACTGCGACGGCTGCACGCTCTCGGAGCGCAATGAGGACGACTGCTACGGGAACAGCTTCCCGACCTGCGGCGCGTGCCTGTGGGCGCAGGGGATCGTACAGTGTCCGTGAAAATGAGCGATTAGCGATTGGCTGTTAGCTTTTAGCTAAGATAAGAAATTCGCTTATAGCTATCTGCTTACAGCTTATAACTGCTCTTAAGGATTTACTATGACCGAACCAATCCGCGTGTTGCACTTCGCCGACGTACACATCGGCATGGAGAACTACGGGCGCACCGATCCGCAAACCGGCACATCGTCGCGCGTGCGGGACTTTCTGCGCTGTATGGACGAGATGATCAACCATGTGAAAGAGCGCGGAGTCGATCTCGTGATCTTCGCCGGGGACGCCTTCAAGACGCGCAACCCCACGCCGACCTTTGAGCGCGAGTTCGCGTTTCGTGTACAGGACCTCGCGGAACTCGCGCCGGTCATGCTGCTGGTCGGCAATCACGATCTGCCCGCTGTGGATCGCCGCGCATCGAGCATCGAAATCTACGAAACGCTCAAAGTCCCTAATACGATCCTGGGCCGCGAGTATACGCTGCACGAGATCGAGACGCAGCGCGGCCCGGTGGTGGTTGCCACCGCGCCGTATCCCATGCGTCACCACCTGCTGCGCGACGTGGACCTGCCGCACAACAAGACCATCGGCGAGATCGACGCCGAGTTAGGCGATCATCTCACGGCGCGCTTGCAGCAGCTCGCCGAAGACGCCAGCGCGTATGACTGCCCGCGCATCCTGACCGGGCATTTCAGCGTGGCCGGGGCGACCTTCGGCAGCGAGCGCAGCGTGATGCTGGGCCGCGATATCACCGTGATGCTCGGTACGGTCGATGACCCGGTATGGGATTATGTCGCGCTGGGGCACATCCATAAGTACCAGAATCTTACGCTGGGCCGCGCGGACGCGCCGCCCGTCGTCTATTCCGGCAGCATCGAGCGCATCGACTTCGGCGAGGAGATGGACGAAAAAGGGTTCGTGTGGGTCGAGGTCGAACGCGGGCGCGCGCACCCGGAATTTGTGCCGGTCAAGGCGCGGCCTTTCGTGACACTGCGCGTGGATGTGCGGCGCTCCGGCGACCCGACACGCGCCGTCATTGACGAGATCAGGCGCTACGACATCGCCGACGCCGTCGTGCGCGTGATCATCACCGCCGACCCAGAATCGGATATGTTGATCAACGACCGCGCGATCCAGGTCGCGCTGCGCGATTCCGGGGCGAATCACGTCGCCGCCGTGCAGCGTAATGTCGAGCGCCCCGCGCGACTGCGGCTGGGCACCTCGCCGGAAGGACTCGCGCCTGACGAACTGCTCGAACGCTACCTGCTGGCGAAAGAAATCCCACCAGAGCGCATCGCGGCACTGCTGGACCACGCGCGCGATATTTTCCTGGAGTCGTGACGCGCGCGAACTTGAGGTTCGTGTGCGAACTGGTACAATACCTGCACACCCGACCGGTATGAGGATAGTTTTTCATGCGCGTATCAACCCGGCTCCAAAGACGACTGCTGCTCCTGACACTGCTGCTGCTGGCACTAGGGGGCATCGTTAGCCGGGTGGAAGCGGCAGACGGGATGCGCGGCGACCGCTGCGAAGTCGGCGTCAACGACGTGATCAACGACGATTTCTACTTCTTCTGCCGTATTCTGGATGTGCGCGGTACGATTAACGGCGACCTCGTTGGCATCGCGTCTTCGGTGACGATCCACGCTTCGGCGCGCGTAGCAGGGGATGTGTGGGTCGGCGGCGGCGAACTGGTGGTTGCGGGCAAAGTCGGCGACGATGTGCGTTTTGGCGGCGTGTCGCTGGTGATCAGCAACCAGGCGCGGCTGGCGTCACCGCGCATTGACGTGATCGCGGTGGCACTGAATACCGTCATCGCACCGGATGCCGTGCTGCCCGGTGACCTGCTGGTGTTTGGCTACCAGGCGCAGATCGACGGTACGATTGGCGGTGACGTGGATTTTGTCGGCGAAGCGCTGCTGATCAACGGCGAGGTGTTGGGCACAGTCGATGCCGAAGTCGGAGATTCCCGACGCAATACCGATGTGCCGAGCCTGCCGTTCTACAACGTCACATTCTCCGATCCAGGGCTGCGTATTGCACCGGATGCGCGCATTGAAGGCGACCTGTATTATGATGCTGCGTCACCGAGCGTGATCCCGATCCGTGCGGTGCAGGGCCGCCTGCGTTTTCAACAAACCGGCGGTCAGCCTGATATCACCCGCGCAGAACGCCCCGACGACGCCGCCCAAATCCTCTCTGATTACCTGCTGACCTCGTTCCGTGATGTGGTGACAATGATACTGCTCGGCGCGGTCGGGATGCGGTTCGCTCCGGATATCGTGCGCCAGCCCGCGATCCAGGTGCGGCGGCGTACCGTGCCCACCATCGGGTGGGGCTTGCTGACCTTCATGCTCTCGATCCCCATCATCATTACCGTGTTTGTCCTGGGTCTGATCCTGGTCTTGCTGCTGTACCTGTTGAGTCTCAGCGAACTGATGCTGATGGTCGGGGCAGGCGTGTTGATCGCCACAGCGGTACTCGTCGGGGGGATTAGCTTCCTGTTGTTTTTCATGGGACGGCTGGTAATCAGTTTCATGTTCGGATATATCATCTACCGGTACGTGCTGAACCTGGTTGAGCCGGGCACCTACCGGCGCTGGATGGAAATGCTCGTGGTTGGCGCGGCGGTCTACGCCTTGATGATCAACGTGCCACTGCCCGCGCTCGGTATCACGATGGAACTCGTCACGGTGCTGTCAGGCATTGGCGCGGTGGTGATGTACATGCGGCAGCGCCTGCTGGAATCCAATTTATTTGCTCCGCAAACCGCCGCTGTAGATATCACCGATGCAACACCGCTTTTGTCAGTGTCAACCCCGGTGCAGGCGCACAAGCCGGAATCAGTCCCGCCGCCGGGCATGGAAAACCTGCCGGAGGGCTTCACGGGGTTTGATGAGGACTGGTAAACGCGCCGCCGCACTGTTGCCCTGGCAATAGCACCAGGGGGCATTAGAGTTGTATAAAATATATGCTGGTGGCACGACCGCACGCGCTATCGCGCATCCAACTAACTGCGTGGTGATCTACACGGCGCACACTCAAAATCGATATCAGGGCGCGGGCGCGCGCCGTGTGAGTTGAGTACAAACAGAAGAGGGCACACAACATTATGGGCAACGAGGGATTGAGCTTTACGCTGAGCACTACCAGCGAACCATCCAAAGCCAAGCAGGACGGCGTGCAGCACGAGCGCATGATCATCCTTGGTTCCGGCCCGGCAGGCCTGACGGCGGCGCTGTATACCGCGCGCGCCAACCTCAACCCGCTGGTGATCGCGGGGCACGAACTCGGCGGGCAGGTCGCCCTGACTCACGAGATCGAGAACTATCCGGGCTTCCCGGAAGCGCTCAGCGGCCAGGAACTGGTCGATTTTATGGTCACGCAGGCGGAACGCTTCGGTGCGCGCATCAAGACTTTCACGGCGGTCAACAAAGTTGACCTGACCAACGGCGCACCGTTTCGCATCTGGACCGACGACGGGAGCGAATACCTGGCGGATGCCGTGATCGTCACCGTCGGCGCGACTCCGCGCCATCTGAACGTGCCGGGCGAAAAAGAATACACTGGCAACGGCGTGAGCTATTGCGCCACCTGCGACGGCTTCTTCTTCCGCGATAAGGAAGTCGTGGTTGTGGGCGGCGGAGACAGCGCGCTCGAAGAGGCGCTGTTCCTGACCAAGTTCGCCCGCAAGGTCGAGATCATCCACCGCCGCGACGAACTGCGCGCCGGTGAGACGCTCAAGCAGCGCGCCCGCAACAACGAGAAAATCAGCTTCATCTGGGATACCGTAGCCGAAGAGATCACCGGGGACCAGTCGGTGAAGTCGGTGCGGCTGCGCAACCTTAAGACCGGCGAAGTGTGGGAAAAACCGACCGATGGCGTGTTCATCTTCATCGGCCACGATC
>CAZMNL010000038.1:5544-14106 GCA_964567525.1 uncultured Anaerolineaceae bacterium | reverse complement strand
AGGAGAATTTGCTCATTTGATAGCCAAAATAAGGCCCAGATTAGTATTTTTTGCCTGTTCGACAGTATTTTCATTGCTTTTACCCTAATTTGGCTCTTCTTGCATATGCCGATCAACTGGCAAAAATAGCACTTCAATGCCCAGCTTTGGAACTAAACCCGCCTTATTCGAGGGCTTGGCGATCTAAAAAAGCTGTTGACCAGTGCGAAATTTAGCGGAAACTAAAGTTATAGGGGAATTCTGGCCCTGGTGGAATAAAACACCCGTCTGCACATGATTTTTACCGGCAAACGGGTAGAGAAGAGCGGTTTGAGGTATATGTTCAGTTTAGAAAGCCGTCAGCGCTGCCACCAGCGCCGCCGTGACCGACTCGACCGCGCGCTGCATGGTATCAGTCAGCGGCGCGCCGACCACGTTGCGCGCTGGCTGGATGCCCAGCAGCGCCACCTCGCAGCCGAGTTCAGCCACCAGGAATTTCGCCAGCACATACGGTGGCAGGGTGTGCGTGGAAGCGCTCAAACCGGAGGTGTCGCGCCAGTCCAGCCAGCGGACCGCGCCCGGTTCGGCGTCCATCTGCGCCGCGTCGATGAACACGACTAAGTCCGGGCCAAAGGCGCGCAGTGGCCCGGTCTGGTTTTCCGGCGCGGAACCGGCTTCCAGCACCCGCACGCGGTCATGCGCGGGCAGCGCTTCGATCAGCGCGCGGGCGATAGCGATTCCGGCGGCGTCGTCACCGTTCAGCGGGTGACCGACGCCCAATAACGCGATGCGGGGCTTAGCGACAGTCTTCTTCTGAGATATCCGCGAGATCGTCTGCTGCGCGAGACTCAGCCAGGACGGATTCGACATCCGCATCCTTTCCGTAATACACGGTGAAGTCGTCGCGGTTCAGGGCCGCGAGTTCCCATTCGTCGTTTGCCATGCTCAAGCAGCCCTTGTTGCAGCTATTGACACACTGCGAGCAGAAGATGCAGCGGTCCACGTGGTAGCGGAACACGAACTGCTTGGCTTTCTTGTCGATGGTGATGATCTCGATGGCGTCCGCCGGGCAGTCTTTCGCGCAGAGCTGGCAGCCGGTGCAGTTGGTCAAATCCCAGTGCAGCTTACTGCGCAGATATTCCGGTGCATCAATGCGCACGAACGGGTATTTTTCGGTCGCTGGAGATTTTACAATGTTGCCCAGGGCGTCTTTCCACATGGCGCTGAGTTTGAATTTCATGCGATGAATTCCTCCACGACTACAAGAACGAGAAACTGCGCCAGTACCAGGATCGCGCCGTAGCGCCACCACAGTCCAACAGTTTGATCAATGCGCAGCCGGGTGAGCAATGCCTGGACCACCGCCAGCCCGCCGAGCAGCACCAGCGTTTTGACGACGAAACCGAGCGGGTTCGCAATGCCGCCGAGATAAAACGATGCCACCAACGTCAGACCGATGACCAGTTCAACACCTTTGCCCAGGTGGAACAACGCCAACCCGCGCCCGCTGTATTCCGTCAGCGCGCCCGCGACGATCTCGGTTTCGGCTTCTGGCGCGTCGAAGGGCGGCAGTTCCAGCTTGCCCATCAGGCCCACCAGCGCCACCACGAAACCAATAGGCTGTGTGACCATAAACCACGTATGCGCGCGGGCGTATTCGCGGATTTCGGCGATTTCCCAGCTTCCGGCGACAATCGCCGGACCGAGCAGCGCGAGCATGAACGGCGCTTCGTAGCTGAATAACTGCGTCAGGGTGCGTGTCGCGCCGACCAGCGAGAAGCGGTTGAGCGTGTTCGCCCCGGCCAGCCCGGTACACAGTGTAAGCAGGCTCAGCAGGTAGACGGTCACGATCAGGTCACCCTGAAAGCTGTGTACGGGGTCCAGACCCGCCATCGGCACATACAGCGCGGCGGTCATCGCCCCGGCGAGCGCTACCACCGGCAGCGCGAAAAACAGCGCAGCGTTGACGCCGTCCGGCACGACTTCCTCTTTCGCCAGCAGCTTGACGTTATCCGCCAGCGGTTGGAACCAGCGCGGCCCGACGCGATTTTGCAGCCGTGCGACCAGCTTACGGTCGATCCACTCGTAATACATCCCCAGGGCCAGCAGGAACAGCCCACCGGGGAAAATCACCAGCGCCAGAACAGCGAGTATCGTGCTCATTTGTAATACTCAATCCCGTATTGTCTCAGGTCTTCCCAGGTCATCAGCTTTTGGCCCCTGCGCCGCTGGTCGTTGATCACGATCATGCGGTCGTTGCAGGAGAAGCACGGGTCAATGCCCGACAGAATCAGCGGCACGTCCGCTAACTGCGAACCGACCGCCAGCGCCAGCACCGAGGCCATGTTCGGCAGGGTGGGCGTGCGCACCTTGACGCGATCCGGCTGGTCTGTGCCGTTGCTTTTGATGTAGTAGAACAGTTCGCCGCGCGGCGCTTCCACCCGGCTGATCACCTCTCCCGGCTTGATGCGGCGCGGGACGCGCGTGGTCAGTTCGCCGTCCGGCAGGTTGTCGAGAATCTGGCGAATCACGCGGTAGGTTTCGAACAGTTCGCGGATACGCACCACGACGCGCGCTTCAAGGTCGCCGCCGGTTTCGATCATCATCTGGGTGGGGAACTGGTGGTAAGCTGCGTAGGGTGCATCGACGCGCACATCACGCGCCACACCGGACGCGCGCGCCGTCGGCCCGACCACGCCGAGCCGTTCCGACTGCTCATAGCTCATCAGGCCCACACCGCGCGTGCGCCGCAGGAACATCGTATCGTTGCTGACGACTTCAAGGTAGTGCTTCGTGCGCACTTCCAGGAAGTCGATCCCTTCACGGATCGCGGCGTCGTGTTCCGGGGTAATGTCGCACTTCACGCCGCCGATGATGTTCGCGGAATAGTTCACGCGGTTGCCGGTGATACCTTCGAGCAGGTTCATCACGGTTTCGCGGTCGCGCCAGCTATACATGAACAACGTATCGAACCCGGCTTCGTGCGCGGCCACACCGAGCCACAACAGGTGGCTGTGAATGCGCTCCAGTTCGCCCACCAGCACGCGGATCGCCTGTGCGCGCGGCGGGGCTTCGACGTTCGCTAGCTTTTCGACGCCCAGGCAGTACGCGGTCGCGTGGACGTGCGAGCAGATACCGCAGATGTGTTCGAGCAGGTAGAGCGCCTGAATATAGTTGCGGCCCTCGGTGCCCTTCTCGATGCCGCGATGCACGTAGCCCAGGCGCACGGTGGCGTCGGTCACGGTTTCGCCATCGACGGAAAACTCGAAGTGTCCCGGCTCCTTGAGCGCGGGGTGCTGTGGCCCGATGGGAATAATAAACTTATCGCGGGGTTGTTCGTTTGGCTGCTGCATCGCGGTTATGCTCCTCGCGCCTGGGGTTTGTCGAGATCGGCCATATTGAAGTCCTTGCGCAGCGGATAGATGCCCTGCGGCCAGTCATCCGGCAGGAACAGGCGGTCGGTGTTGGGCGTGCCTTCGACCACGATCCCGAACATCTCCATCAGTTCGCGCTCGTAGAACGTCACCGATGGGATCAGGTGGTACAGCGTCGGCACGACTGCGCCCTCGCGCGGGGTGCGCACGCGCAGCGTGACGACGTGCGCGCCGGAAACGAAGTGATACAGCGTTTCGAACTGCCCGGCCTCAACGCCCAGGTCCACGCCCGTGATCGTCGCCAGGTAGCCCCACTCCGCCTCGGTGTGCAGCGCCTTGACCGCGTCCAGCAGGTCATCAACCGCGATCACGACGTAGAGGCGGTCGGGTTCCTGCGCTTCGACTTCCCCCGTCCAGGGCTTGAGCAGCTCAGCAGCGGATTGAATAGTTCCAGTTTCGGTCATGCGGCGTGTTCTCCATTCGCTTCAGGTGCGGGCAGGGTGCTGAGGTCCAGCGGTTCGCCCTCGGCGGTTTCCGGCAGCGTGCCGGACTTCATCGCCGTGAGCAGTTTCACCAGCCCATCGATAATCGCCTCAGGGCGCGGCGGGCAGCCGGGAATATAAGCGTTGACCGGCAGCACCTGGTCGATGCCGCCCATGATGTTGTAGCAACCCTGGAATACGCCACCGGAGAGCGCGCACGCGCCCACCGCGACATCAAACTTTGGTTCGGGCATTTGTTCGTAGATGCGGATCAAACGCTCGCGCGCCTGCCGCGTGACCGGCCCCGTGCAGATCAGAATATCAGCGTGGCGCGGGCTGCCTTCCAGCTTGACGCCGAAACGCTCCATGTCGTAGCGCGGCGTGAGCGTCGCCAGGATTTCAATATCGCAGCCGTTGCACGATCCACTGTTGAAGTGAATCGCCCAGGGCGAGTTAAAACGCGCCCAGCCTTTGATCTGGTCCAGCATCTTCTGCCAGGGGGCTTGCAAGCGGTCCATGATGTGCTCCTCGTCAGGTCTCAATGATTGGCCGGTGTCGTCTTGTGCAGTCCTTCACAACAGATTCTACAGGATAAATTCGCAAGATAACAGTTATATTTATCCTAGAATCAGTGCTAAAAGTGTAAGAATCAGCCCGACGAGATACACGCCGGAGAGCGAATCCAGTTCGCCGCTGCCGACCACCAGCACGCCAAGATGCACAATCGCAAAGAACAGCGCGACCAGAAAGAACGAGCGATAGCCGGGCACAGCAGGGCGCACAGGTGACGCCTCACCGCCCGCATAGGTGGATGATTTACCGGCGGTGGCCTGCCCCGGTCCCGCCATCAAGCGTCCAACGCCGGAGATCATCCCCACCAACACGAGGTAGATGGCGAACGCGACCGGTGGCGCGAGTAGAATTTCATTCATCGTGTATTCCTCATAGTGATCAGTGGTCAGTTTTCAGTAAGATACGGCATTCACCGAAGGCTGACAGCACCTCGCTGATTACTGTGAACTGTATACTGATAACTGACGACTCTACAGCCCAAACGCTGCGAGCAGCGCCTCGCCCGCCGGTTCGGAGAGCCAGTTCAGCAGGCCCGGCCACAGACCGACCACGACCACGCCCAGCGTCAGCACGACAACCGGCACACGCATCCAGGGCGAGGCCGGTTCGCCCGCCTGCACGGCGTCCGACGGTTCGTGGCGGTATAGAGCATTGACGAGTGGCGCGTAATACGCCAGCGAGAGCACGCTGTTCAGGCCCGCGAAAATCACGAGCGCCTGGATCACGCCTTCGCGCGTTTCAAACCCGGCGACGAAAATCTGCCACTTGGACATGAAGCCCGCCAGCGGCGGCAGCCCGCCCAGGCCCAGAACCGCGATGCTCAGGCCGAGCGCCGCGACCGGATATTTTTGCGCTGCACCGTTCAGATCGCGGATCGTCAGCGGTGTGTGGTGGTCGCCGCGCGCCACGTGCAGCGTATAGAGCAGCGTCCCGGCAGCCAGAAACGCGAGGCCCTTCATCATGCCGTGCGTCAGCATGTGGAAGAAACCGCCCTGCGCGCCGGTCGCGTCGTGCGCGTAGATCGCCACGCCCAGGCCGAGCAGCATGTACCCCACGTGGCTTAGGCTGGAATACGCCAGCAGGCGCTTGACCTGTTCCTGCCGCAGCGCCATCAGGTTGCCGACCAGCATATTGATCGCGCCGAAGGCCATCAGCAGCTCGCCCCACGAACCATCTACACCCCCCAACGCGCTGAGCGCGCGCAGCAGCGCGATCAACCCGGCCTCGATCACCACGCCGGACAGCATCGCGCTGATGCCGCTGGGGGCTTGCGAGTGCGCGTCCGGCAGCCAGGTATGCATGGGGACCATCGCCACCTTGACGCCGAAGCCGATCACAAACAGCGCTCCGGCGACCAGCAACGTTGTTGTATCACCCGCCGCGCCGCGAATCTCGGTCAGGTCGAGCGTGCCGGTTTCCATCAGCACCAGCGCGATCCCGAACAGCACCAGCGCCGATCCGATCGCGCTCTGTACCAGGTACTTAACGCCCGCTTCGAGCGCGGCAGCCTGCTCGCGATAGAAGGCGACCAGCAGGAACGAGGCAATCGCCATGCCCTCGAACCACACCCACAGGTTGAACAGGTCGCCCGCGCAGCCCAGGCCCATCATCACCGCGACCATCGCCAGCAGCGAGGCGTAATATTTTTCCTGCCCGTCTTCGCGTTCCATGTACGGGCCGGAATACAGCGTCACCAGCGTGCCCAGCCCCAGCGACAGCGCCGCCAGCAGCAGCCCCAGGTCATCCAGACGCAGCACGACCGTACCAAGTTCGTAGGTCTGCGGGCCATTGGCGTGCAGGTCGGACGCGGCGAACAGGAACGGAATCCAGGTAAACACCAGCGCTGCAAATGCCGCCCAGCGCGACGCCAGCGCGCCCTGCTGCGCCGGTTTGACCAGCCGCCCCAACAGGTACACCAGCGGCGTTGCCAGCAAGGGCAGCGCGATCATCCAGGTAAAAGCGGTCATCTCGCTCATAATGGTCAGGCCCCCAACGCCAGGATCACTAACACGACGATCAGGCCGCCGACGATGCCCAGCACATTCCAGTTCAGATAACCGGTCTGCGTGAGGCGCAGGCCATCGCCCGCGCGCTGCATCCCGGTGACGATCTGCCGGTTGAGCCACTCGAAGCCGAAATCGTGGGTCATGGCTCCCGGCAGCAGCGGCACGCGGTCGCCGAGCGGCGCGAGCCGGTCATGCAGCGCCCACAGCGCCAGCCCGACCGCCACCACCGCCAGCGCGAGATAGGTCGCGGGCGCGGTGACGATATCCTCGACGATATGCAGCGTGCTGTGCGCGTGCAGGTGGTGGAAGGGCAGCGTGTCTTCGAGCATGTGCCCGAACGGACCCGCCAGCAGCCACGTGATCAGCACCCCCGCCGCCAGCGCGCCGGTCGCAAACTTCATGAACTGGCCCGCCGGGTGAATGTGCCCGTCGTGCTGCGGTTTGGCGTAGAACACCAGCCAGACCATGCGCAGCGTGTACAGCGCCGTCAGGCCCGCACCCGCCAGCATGACCGCATACGCCCACACCGGGCCATCTTCCAGGCCGTATTCGAGGATCAGTTCCTTACTCCAGAAGCCGTTAAACACCGGCAGACCGGCCAGCGCCAGCGCCCCGATCACAAACACCGTGCGCATAAAGGGCATTTCCTTCGCCAGCCCGCCCATTTTGAACATATCGCGCGTGCCGACGCTGTGAATCACCGCGCCCGCGCTGAGGAACAGCAGCGCCTTGAAGACGGCATGGCTCAGCAGGTGGTACTGGCTGGCGAACACGCCGCCCACACCCACCGCGTAGACCATGTAACCCAACTGGCTGATCGTCGAATAGGCCAGCGCCGCCTTGAGATCGCGCGCGACCAGCGCCATCAGCGCCGCCAGGAATGCGGAGAGCATCCCGATCACGATCACGGCGGTCGTCCAGCCCTCGACACCCTCGAACGCCGGGTAGAAGCGCGCCAGCAGGTACACCCCGGCGTTGACCATCGTCGCGGCGTGGATCAGCGCGCTGATCGGGGATGGGGCTTCCATCGCGCCGGGCAGCCAGGTGTGAAACGGCACCTGTGCGGATTTGGCCGCCGCCGCCGCCAGGAACCCGAAGGCCAGCACCGCCAGCGCCCCGGACGGAATTTCGTTATGCCGTTCGAGCAGCGTGGCGATCTGGAAGTCGCCCAGGTAAGCATAGGCCAGCAGCGCGCCCGCCAGCATCCCGACGCCGCCTAACTGCGTCATCACCAGCGCCTTGATGCCGCCCGCGACGGCTTTCGGATCGTCGTTGTAGAACGAGATCAGCGCGTAGGAACACAGCGCCGTGATCTCCCAGAACAGGAACAGCAAAAACAGGCTGCCGCTGAGCGCCAGCCCGCACATCGCGCCAATGAACAGCAGCACCATCGCGTAATAGCGGCCCAGGCTGCGCGCGTCGTGCATGTAGTCCACCGAGAAGATCACGGCGAGACTGCCGACGACGGTCGCCACGACCGCCAGGAAGACGCCCAGGCCATCCGGCACAAACGTGAATTCGCCGAAGGCTCCCCCCGCGTCAACCCGCAGGGCGACATCAGCGGACGGGGCAGCGAGCATTAGCAGCGCGACCAGCGCCGCTGCCACCGCAAAAAACACCGCGAATAGGTGCTGCTCTTTCGGGCGTTGGTCGCCGGTGGCGCTGATCGCCAGCGCCCCCAGCCAGGGAATCGCAATCGTCAAAAGGATCAAGACATCGATCATGGTGCGGCTAACCTCGCAGTTTGGAAAGGGCGGTCAGGTCCATCGTGCCGACCACGCGCTTGACCTGCACGGCCAGCGCCAGCCCGATCACGGCGACAACGGTATCGGCCACGATCACGGTCATGGCGATGCTCTGGCTCAGGTGAAGCTGGTCCGACGCCGTGCCCGCCGCGACCAGCGCCAGCAGCGCGGCTTTGACCAGGATTTGCAGCGCAACCACGACCTTCACCAGGTTGCGCGTGATCAGCAGGCCGTACAACCCGACGGCCAGCACAGCCAGCGCGCCGATCATCACGATCTCGATGGTATTCATGTAGCAGACTCCTCGGCGGTGGCATTGTCCCCGGATGTGACATCGCGCTCGTCGATCCGGAAACGTGCAGTACGCCCTGGAACTTACCTTCGAGCACCGCATTTTTGCAGT
>CAZMNL010000038.1:0-5534 GCA_964567525.1 uncultured Anaerolineaceae bacterium | reverse complement strand
ATTTGCGCCGGGTGCTGCATCGTGCGTTGTACTGCGCGTGGTGTCGCGCGTGTCGATCTTATCCAGCGTGGACGTGATGCGTGCGCGCGGGAAGTCCCCAACGGTGGGGGGCGGGGGTTCGATCCCGCCGGACAGCAAACCGAGCAGGCACAACACGCCCGTGAAGATCAACACCAGTTGGATCACCACGTCCAGCGCGCGGTCCTGCCAGAAGACTGCCCTGAAGCTTTCCTCGGTGGCGGTGGCGTCCAGTTCACTGACCGGCAGCACCAGCCCGCCCAACAACAACAGCGCGAGCGCGGCCATGCTGAGCGCCAGCGAATTTGGGATAAACGCGCGTTCGCTCAGCCCTTCGTCACCGGCGATGCTGATAGCAAACACAAACAGGACCGTCACCAGCCCGGCCCCGACGCTGAGTTCGACCACGGCGATCTGTTCCGCACCCAGCCGGAACATGATCGTCGCCGTCACCGCGCTGACGCCCGCCAGCCAGATAGCTGCCAGGAGCAAATGCCGTGAACGGATCGCCTGTACAGCACAGATCACGGCAGCGATCACGAGTATGGCAGTGATAAACATTGTGACACCCTTCACAATCAGGATTTGATCCAGATACTAGCAGTTCCAATGTGGCCCCACAGTGTAAGAAATCACGTTGCGCCGTGCCAATTATCCTGTTGTAATAGTGTAATTCTTAGGCGTGATAGGCGCTGTGGGGTACTATCAGATTCACTGATAGGTATTTCAGTCGTAGCGATAGGTTGGGGTTGGTTGGCCGGGCTGGAAGGCGTCCCCCTCCCCGAACGTAACCTGTACCTGGAAAATCTCGGTCAGGTGCGCGCGGCTGATTTCCAGCACTTCGTCGAGTTCGGCGGGCGTGGCTTCGACGCGCGCATTGAGCAAAACGCGAATCTCCGGCCCCACCAGCGCGGGAAGCTGCTCGCGCCAGCCGGGAGTCTCCAGCGCGGTGAAGCTGATCTTGGCGCGGCGCTGGCTGGCGTCTTCGATTAGCACCTTCAAATGGCCGACACCGCGCTGCCGGGAATGCTTGAGCGCGTCGTGGATCAGGCTAAGCAGCGTGATCACAATCTCGGTGGGTGTGCCCTGCGCGTCTGCCACATTCAGCACCAATTCACGGTTCAGCCAGCTCAACCGCGCCTCGCCTGCGCCGTATCGCGTGTAGTCCAGGTCGAGCGATTGGTCCGGCAAGGAAATTTTACCCGCCGCGATCAGGCGCGCCCATTCCGACACGCTGTAAGTATCGAGCGAGTTTTGCAGCCGGTGCGGTTTGCCGGGATAACGCTTCGTGAGCCGGTGTTCGAGTTCCGCGACCTGGTCCAGTGCCAGTAGATCGGTTTTGTTGACGACCAGCAGCCCGGATTCCTCGATCTGCTGGTCGAAGATGTAGACGATATCATCGCTGAAGGGCAGCGGCAGGTCGAGCAGGCGGCGACGCAGCAGGCGCGCGTCCGCAAACACGGAGAAGCTTTTGGGGCGCTCGCGCAGGTCGGTCAGCGGCTTGATCACAGTGGCGACCACGTCCGCGCACGACCCCACCGACTCGGCGAAGACGATATCGGGCCGGACTTCCGCGATCAGCCGGTCAAGCTGCTGGTCGAGCGCGTCATAGTGGCAGCAGAAGCAGCCGCCGGTCACTTCGACGGCGGGCACAGCGGAAAGCTGGAAAAACGCGGTATCGACCAGGTATTTACCCTGGTCATTGGTCACGACGCCGACACGTTTCCCCTGACGCATAAAATATTTGGCAGCCCCGGCGATGGCGGTCGTCTTGCCGCTGCCCAAAAATCCCCCGACAATGTGCAGGTCCATCGTGTTTTTCCTCCAGCCCCAATAGGCTACAGGTACTCTTTGATCTTCTGGCGCAGTTCTTCGCTGCTCGGAATAATCGAGGAATACACCAGTTGGCCGTTAATGTAGATCGACGGCAGTTTCTCCACGCCCAGCTTGACACAGCGCGCGATGTTCTTGCGCTCGGTGAACTTGTACTCCACGAGGTCCACCGCCGGGCCGAACTCGCCGCCGACATTGCGCGCTGCCACCCACATATACATGCACGCCGCGCACGAGTCCGAGTCCAGCGTGAAGACTTCGATCAGCGGGCGTTCGAGGTGAGCATAGTCGGGAAGCTGTACCGCGTCGAGATCGAGTTCCTGCGCGTGGTAATCCACGAGACTCTGGCGGATTGTTTCGGGGTTGCGTACCGCTTCCATCACACCGATAGCGTTTTCGATGGGCGTGTCGTAGGGCATGTCGCAGCCGGGCGCGATGATCAGGTTGTGGTGATCGAGCTGTTCGAGCATGTCCACCACGAACTTCATGTTATCCTGCTGCGTGCCGAGCAGCATCACGGTCGTCAGCGGGATGTTGCCGCCGATAGTGATGTTATACCGGTCGGTGATCGCCTTCGCCGCCACGATGTCGATGTTCTCGTCAATCGAGATGCTGTCCGGCGCGGTGTGGCACATCGGCTCGATGTTTTTGGTCGCATCACCGCACACGAAAAACGACGAAAACACACCCCGCGCGCGGATATGCGCGAACACGTCCGCGAATGGCTCGCGCAGCAGTGCATTGAAGTGGCGCGGCGAAATCTGCGACACCATTGGGTCCACCACCGCGATCACGTCCATCCCGGCCTCGATGTACAGGTCGGCTACGCGCTTGCAGACTTCGGCGCAGTAGGCGATCAGCGCGCGCGTGAAATCGGGGTGGTCGAACATATCCATAAAAATTTCCGTCCCGCGCAGGTGCGAAGCCAGCGTAAACGGCCCAGTGACCAGCCCGTACAGCGCGGTGTGCGCGCCGACCTCGGCCTGCATCCGGCGCATCACGTCCAGTACCAGCGGCAGACGCCCGTCGGTGGCGTCCGGCAGGCGCGTGGGCACGGTCAGATCGTCGGCCAGCGGGTGAGAGACGACGGTCGGCGGTGCGGAGTCGGCCCAGAGCAGATCGCAGCCGAGAATCTCCGCTTCGATTTGCAGGTCGAACAGCACGGGCTGCCCGTCGGGGTTATACACGCGGTTGACTTCGAGCAGGGAGGCGAGCAGTTTGTCGCCATCGGTCAGCACGTCGCGGGCATTGTAACCGGTGAGTTTCCCGGCGTGTACGCCCGCAAAGGGAATCCAGGGCACGCGCTCAGTGGGTTGGTGACGCAGGGCAGCAGTGATGAGGTCTTTTCCGGTCATGAAATTTTTTGCGCTCCAAAATCCAGGCTCAAATTGTTAACGTGTTTAAACGAACATGCCATCATCACCGCGATTGTAATCGGTTGCAGCGCAAAAGAAAAGCGCGCAGATAGGGAGCATCTGCGCGCGTGACATTCGACTGAGAATAAAGTTATTTCACGCTGGCGATGCGCGCCTGCACATCGTCCGCGAAGCGCTGGATATAGGCCAGCACATAGGCGGTCACCTCCAGATCGGGGTCGTTGACCAGCGGCGTGAGGTCCATCGCAAAGGTCGTGCCGGTAGTGACATCGGAGGCGTGCGAGGCGTGATAGGTGGCGTGCGCGCGGCGGCGGCCCAGCGTGGCGAGATCGTAGCGCTTGCCGCCCGTGATCTGCGAGTCGAAGATACCGACCAGCGCCATCTGCAAGTTCTCGCGCGCGGAAAGGTCGAACGCGACCTTGTCCTCATCGATCATCCAATCCAGGTCGCGCCACACCTCGCAGCCGTAGACGTGCTGCGGGCGCTCGGATTCCGGCAGTTGGCGCAGCGCGGCGATCACCTTGAGCATCACGCCAATATGCGTGCTGTGTTTGTCGGCGGGGTTGTGCGTGTAGACGATTTGCGGTTTGGTCGCGCGCAGAATCGCCAGAATATCCGCGACCGGGTCCTGGTTCGCGCCGTCTTTGATCGCCGAACTGGGATAGCCAAGCAGCACTTGCGCAGCATAGTCGCCGACAAACGCGGCTTTCTTCTGCTCCACGATGCGCACCTGCTGCATCTGCGCATCGGTGTAGCCAGCATATGCGCCCGTGCGCGCCGAGCCTGCGCCGTCGGTCACAATCACGCCGGTATACCACTTGTCGGGCTGCTGGTAACACTGCAAAATGCCGTCCATCGCCATGATTTCGAGATCGTCCTGGTGCGCGCCGATGGCGAGATGCGTCGTGCGCGCGAGGGCGTCGATTTCCGGCGTGCCATCGGGAATGTATACGATTGCGTTCGGGCTTTTGAATTGCATTGGGAATACTCCTGAGAACAGGGAACCAGCCTCACCCCCCGGACGCGACCGAAGGTCGCGCGCACTCTCCACACTCTGGAGCTGGGGGAGAAACCGCGATCTGGATTCTGTTAATAGTGAAACGTGCTATTTCAACTCCGGCAGGCTGGCGGCGGCGATAGACTGCCCCACGCGGCGGCTTTTCTCGTCCGGAAGCTGGATATTGACCGACGCGGCGATCTCCGGGAACTCGGATTCGAGCACAGTGTTAGCCCCGTCCAGGATCAGCGCGCCGCCGGAACCGGAGGTCACGCGGCCCAGGATCAGCACATGCTTGAGCGCGTAGAAGTCGGCGTAGTGCGCCAGCGTGTAGCCGAGATAGGTCCCGATGGTTTCCCAGATTCGGCGCGTGCCGGGATCGCCGCCTTCGAGCTTCTCCTGCACGGCTTTGAGCTTCTCGGCGTTGGTCACGTTTTCGGGCACGTCGATATCGACGCGCGGCGCGAGCCGGAACACGCACTGCTGCGAGAAATAAAGCGCCCCCACGCCGCGATCCCCGGACCACTCATCGACCGGGGCATCCGGCTGGTAATCGACCGGCGCGAAGGCCAGCTCGTTGAGCCAGTCGGTGATGCTGCCGGACGGCGTGACGTAACCCGCCGCCTCGCTGGACCCCATCGCCACGCCCAGGATGCTGTCATCTTCCAGTGACATTGACCCGGCCAGCGCGGTCACTTCGCCGTCGTTGATCACTTCCAGCGGCACGCCGCCCATATCCGCGCGGATGCGCTCAAACATCGTGCGGATTTCGTCGAAGCGGTCGTCAGGGATGCCGCGAAACAGCGACGCGACCATTGGGCGGTTGTTGACGTACACGCCCGCCGAACTGCCGCCGATGGCGTCCACGTGCGGCAGCTTGCTCGCCGCGATCTTGAGCGCGCTCAGAATCTTCTGGTAGTGGTACGCGGGATCGCTGTTCTCGCGCGGCTCCCACACGATCTCGTCACTGAAGATCGCTTCGCCGTCCACGACCGCCGAGATTTTCAGGTCCGATGCGCCCAGGTCGAAGCCGATGCGGTGGCCTTGCAGGTGGCGGCCCAGTGACTTTTCGGGTTCGTGCTCCGGCGGCACGTCGTCCGCGCCGCAGGTGATAACCGTGAACGGCTGCCGGTAGACCTTCTCGCCCATGAAGTGATAGTCAAACGCGCGCGCGCCGTTGGGGGCATACGTGCGCCGGATGTGCTCGCCGATGCGCCCCGGTCCGCCGACATAGACCTTCCAGCCGCCGCGCTGCCACAGCAGGAACTTGACCAGTCGTTCGGCATAATACAGGTTCGCTTCGGCTTCGG
>CAZMNL010000037.1:0-14153 GCA_964567525.1 uncultured Anaerolineaceae bacterium | reverse complement strand
CGCGGTCGCACGGGATAGGGGCCGGTTCTCGGCTAACCATGCCGGGACCATTCCGTCTAAAACCCAACCATACGTCCCCTGCGAATCAAAATGCACCCGATCTATACTTGAGCGATCAATTTTGACAACCGCACTCTACAAGTGTGAATTTCTTGCTATAATGTGCGGCGCTATCATGTGCGGCATTTTCGCCACCACGTTCAAAGAGGAATCGCATGTCAGAAGCGCCACCGACTCATAAAGCTGCCGTGTTGGTCAAACAAGCCCAAACCGCCTATAACGCATCCGATTTCGACCAGGTTATCGCACATAGCCGCGCCGCATTAAACGATCTGGATCACACGCCTACCAAACCCGAACAAAACTTACTGGACCAGGCTTACGAGCAGCTTTGCCTGGCCTACCAGCGCCTCGGCGATTTCGCTTCGGCGCGCGACGTGGTCGCAGAATGGGAATTACGCACACAACGCACCGAGGGCCTGATCCGCACGCTGATCCACCGCAGCCGCATTGACGACTACCTCGGCAATACGAACGCCTCTACTGAACTGGCCGACCAGGCGATCCAGCAGGCACAGGCTGCGGGGTATGCGCTTGAGCTAGGTATCGCCAAACGTATCCGCGCTGATATGTACTGGAAACGCGGGCGACCTGAACGGGCGCTTGCGCTGGGCCAGGAAGCGATCACGCTGCTGGAACAAAATAACGCGCTCGACCCACTGGCCGGTGCGCACGTCACAATGGCCGCTGCTTATCACGCTGGCGGGCAGTTCTACAAGGCGATTGAACATCTACAGCACACCGCCCGCATTGTGGCGCAGTTAGGCCGCCGGTACGAACTCTCCATCGTCTACAGCAATATGGGCGAGACTTACGCTGAACTCTACGCGATGGATAGGGCGCTGGAAGCCCACCGCAAAGCGCTTGAACTGGTAGGGATCGACCGTGCATCACCGGACCTGATCCGCAACCTGGGTGTGGACCTGCTGGCGACGGGCAGCACGGACGAAGGAATGAACTATCTCTTGATCGCGCTGGAACGTGCGCAGCAAAACAACGAACCGGACATGATCGCGCAGGTGCGCTACAGCCTTGCAAAATACGAACTCCAGGCCGGGAATCTGGACCGGGCCGACACACATAGCGCGGTACTGCACGAACTCGCCGAACACCTGGATTCGCTGCGCCACCGCGTGCGCGCGCTGATGATACGCGGCGAAATTGCGCGGCAGCGCGGCGATATCCTGACCGCCCAGGTCCTGTTCAGCGATTGTTCCATGCTCGCGCAGGAAAGCGCCGATCTGAACACGATCTGGCGCACCCATGCCGCGCTCTACGAACTGATGCGCACCACCATGCCCCAAATGGCGCATATTCACCGCCGCATGGCCGCCGATATGATGACCGACATTCTCGCCAGCATTGAAGATGACGAACTGCGCCGCACGTTCCGTAATGCGGAACCGGTCAAAGCGGTATTGGACGGCATTGATTAAGTAACGCACAGTTGCCGCAGCAACGCTGAACAGGGGATCAGATGGAGGTCAAACGCTTAGTCAAATTTAGCCGCGAACTGCTCGGACTGGAACTCTCAAAGGACACACAGCAGGCATTCAGCCTGTATGCCGATGCGCTGTTGGAATGGAACGATAAGGTCAATCTGACAGCCATCACCGATCCTGAAGCGATTGAAATGCGGCATTTTTTGGACTCGCTGACCGTCATGCGGGCGGTAACGCTTGCCCCTGCGCAGCGCGTGTTGGACGTGGGAACCGGGGCGGGGTTTCCTGGTTTGCCGCTGCGACTCACGCTGCCGTTCATTGAGCTGACCCTGCTGGAATCGGTGAGCAAAAAGACGATCTTTCTGAACCACATCACCAGGCTGCTCAAGTTGGAAAACGTGCGTATTCTCGACATGCGCGCCGAGGATGCCGGGCAGGACAGCGCTCACCGCGAACAGTTTGACGTGGTGCTCGCGCGTGCCGTCGCCCACATGCCCGTACTGGCTGAGTATATGCTGCCGTTCTGCAAGGTTGGGGGGCGTTGTGTCGCACTCAAAGGCGAACATGCCCCGGCAGAAGTCCAGCAAGCTGAAAACGCGCTGCGCATCCTGGGCGGACACGTCAAAAAAGTGCTGCCGGTTGAACTGCCGCACGTCGCTGAAACGCATCACCTGGTCGTGATCGAAAAGAATGCCGCCACCCCGCCACGCTACCCCCGCCGCGCCGGAATACCCTCCAAACGCCCACTATAACGGTACTGCCGCTAAGTATCCTGATCTGGAAGGGGCACGATCTGCCCCTGCTGAATATGCCAGCGGGTCGCATTGGCGAGAAACTCGCCTGTGAAGATTTCCGGCTCAGTGGTAGTCAGCAGCGCCTGCGATACGCCCTTGATACGTTCCAGCAAATAAGCACGGCGGGCCGCGTCCAACTCTGCGATGACCTCATCGAGCAGCAGAATCGGCCATTCACCAATTGAGTCACGCATCCAGGCCAGTTCCGCCAGTTTGAGCGCCATCACCGCCGTGCGCGCTTGCCCGCGTGATCCAAACAATCCCAGGTCGCGCTCATTGACCAGCAGGCGCAGTTCGTCGCGCTGCGGCCCGCTGAGCGTGATCCCGCGCGCGATCTCTTCACGGCGCATAGCGGACAGGCGTTCGTTGTATTGTTCCGCAACTTCTCCGGCGCTTAACTGCCGGTTCAGGTCAAGACCCAACACGTCAAACGACAGTTGGCCGGAGTTTTGCGCAGTCGCTGTAAAACCGGGCCGGTACTGTAATTCGAGGTCTTCCGTCCCGCCGGAAAGATCGTAATGGATGCGCCGCGCCTTAACCTCAAGCTCGCGCAGCAACCGCTGCCGCCCAGCTACCACAATCCCGCCCGCCTCGGTGAGTTGCATATCCCAGTAATCAAGCTGATCGGCGCTGGCGTCCCTCTCCGCAATGCGTTTGAGCAGCGCGTTACGCTGGCTGAGCACCTTTTCAAACGTGCTCAGCGCCTGGCAGTAGGTGCTGTCCGTCTGGCAGAGCGTCACATTCATATAGCGGCGGCGCTCAGCGGGCGGCCCTTCGATCAGCGCGAGGTCTTGCGGCAGGAACATCACGACATTCACCTGTCCGATCAGGTCCATCACGCGCTTGTTGACGCCGTTCACGCGGATCGTTTTACCCAGGCGCGCACCGTTGATGCCGTTTTCGATGTTTTCGAGCGTGATCTCGATGCGGTTCAGCATCCGGTTTTCGCGCACGACTTCGGCCTCGATGCGCGCATACGCCAGCAGGTCGCGTTCCGTGTGCCAGTTAATAAGCTGCTGATCGGACGTGGTATAGGGCGAACGCGCCGTCGCCAGGTAGTAGATCGCCTCCAGCAAACTGGTTTTACCCTGTGCGTTGGCCCCATGCAGCAGAATCGGGCCATCCGGCAGCGACACATCCAGCCGGGCGTAATTGCGGAAGTTTTGCAGTGCGAGATGCTCTATGCGCATAGGTGATCAAACCAACCGGGAACAATGCGTAATCAATGTACCAAGTATACCCGCACCGGGACGGCAAACCCACCGATCAGACATCCAATAACACGGCAGCGCGCACCCGGAACGCGCCGTGCAGCGCGTGAAAGAACGATTTCAACGCACGGATTGAAACATCTTCGCCCGGCTGGTACACCAACAGGAACGGCGTTTGCGCGTCGATCCATTCGCGCGAGGGTGGGTTGGCAAGCTGCATGATCACGTCCGCGTCCAGGTCTTGCGAGATCGCGCCGAAGAATTGCAGCAGCATCGAACCATGCGCAGGCTGGATCGGCCCCGACAAAAATAACATCTCAAACACCTGGTCGCTGCTGACCTGCATGGCTTCCAGGTCGCGCGACAGGGGATGCAGCGCGTCAAAGAAAATGCCCTGTTCACCGCGCAGCGCATTCGCCGATTCGCCCGTATAGCCCATTTCACGGATCGCGCGCTGCAAGAGCATATAAGGCAGCGGGTGCGCGCTACCGGGCAGTTGATCCAGCAGCCAGCGCTCGCCCGCTTCGGAGATCGGATAGTTGATCGTGCCGATGCAGCCAAACGGAGTCCCGGCACGATTCGCGGGGCAGTTTACGCAATGCGATTCCCAGGGTTCGAGTTCGGCTGCCGCGTCGAGCAAACCCTGCACCAGGATCACTTCGGTTTCTTCCCCGCCGTCGGCGGTGTGCCGCACCATCTCGAAACCCATTTCCGCTGGCGGGCGCATATCGCCCTGGTCGCGGTAAAGCTGGATCACAGCTTGCGCGCGGTCGCGGCCCTTCAAGCGCCCCATCAAGCCGGGAACTGTCAGCGCACGTTTGGGCGCGCAGTCATAATCAATGATATGGTCAATACCCATGCCGTCAACTCCACGAAAAAATCAAACCGCCCCACATCACAAAACAGACGCGGGGCGGTGAACGTTCAAACTCACTGACGCTAGGCTGCGCCATAAAAATAATTACCCCATCCCCTACCCCCTTCCCTGAGAGAAGGGGACGCCCAAGCGCTACCGGGGATCGAAACCTCAAATGGGCAATTATTTCTGTGGAACAACCCTAATTGCGCCCTAGCGGATCGGCAGGTCCGTCACGCGGCCTTCGACCAACGTCACGTATGGCGAGTAGATCCAACCCTGAATGCCGTTATACGTCACCAGGTACCACGCGCCAGTGGTGTTACGGCCCTCGATCACCAGTTCCGTACCCGACGGAATCTGGCCGATCTCACTGCCCTGGACGCTCGCCGCATTGCGAATCTTGAGATTCTGCGTCATCAGGCCGCGCACGGTAAGCGGCTGCCCGGCGCTGGTCTGCGGGACCACAACCGAGCCAACCGGCGGAGCCGGGACTACTTCGCGGCTGACAACGAGCTGCGTGACAAAGCCATCGATCAGCGACACATACTCCGCCGACACCCAACCGCGCACACCCTGGTAGTTAATCAGGTACCACGCGCCGTTTCCGTTGTGCGCTTCAACCTGGAAGGTCACGCGCTGCGGGATCGAGCCGATCACTTTGGCGGCGTACAGGCTTGGCCCATCGCGCAGGTTTACCGTATCGGTGGTTTGCCCGGTCAGGATCACGCGCGGCGGGCCTTCCGGCGGGAGTGCGGGCGGAGCGACCGCGATATCAATACGCGGGATATCGTCTACAAAGTCGGGCTGTCCGCCGCCGGTTGTATCGATATTCTTCTCTTTTTCCCGCGCGTAGAGCCATACCCAGTCATTGGTCACCCAACCCTGCTGTCCGTTACCGAGATCGATCAACAGCCAGGACAGGTCCGGCACACCACCCAACACAAGGTAATTTTTGGGATAGAAGACCTGGTTAATCACCGGGTTGCCGCGACCGGGGCCGGTACGCACATTAACCCCATCCGCCGTCACCGCAGCATACACGGTCGCGGGCGGGGGCGGGCCTTCCGGCACGGCATGATCGCCGTCGCTTTCGCCCGTGCCGCCGCCGCCCGTACCATCGACATAATACCAGCGCACCAGGATACGAGCGTCGCCGGTCGCTTCGTAGTATTCAACCTTCAGGTCATGATCGCCTGCCGTGAGCGAATAGACATCTACCTCATAAGTCCGGTAGCCTTCGGGGTTGCCGTGCCACTCGTCCAAAATCTGCGTGACATCAATCGTCATACGGACGCCATCATCGGCCCCGACCACGAAACGCCAGCGCCCGGACTGCGGAAAGTTCACCGTCGTGGTCCAGCGCGCGCTGAAGTTATCAGCGTTAACACTGCCATCCGGCGATCCCGCGCCCCAGTTGAAGTTGATATCGCCATCGGTACGGGTCAGTACCGCAGAACCAGAAAGATCGGTATTGTTGTAGTATTCGCCCTTCCAATTTGCCGGGCCGTATTCCTGGTCCCCACCGCCGCTTTGCGCACCGCCATAAAACCACTCGACCGTAACGCGCGCATCACCGGTCGCCTCGTAGTATTCGACCTTGAGATCGTGGTTTCCGGCGGTCAGCGTGTCGATGCTCACTTCGTAGACACGATACCCCTCAGCGTTGCCGTGCCACTCATCGACAATCGGCGTCACGTCAATCCACATCCGCACGCCATCATCCGCGCCGACGCGGAAGGTCCACTTACCCGCTGTGGGGAAGTTGACCGTCTTGGTCCAGCGCGCGCTGAAGTTGTCGGCGTTCACGCCGTCACCCGGCGACCCTGCGCCCCAGTTGAAGTTAATCTGGTCATCCACGCGCTGCAAAACCGGGTCGCCCGAAAGCGATGTATTGTTGTAGTACGAGGCGTTCCACTGCGTACCCGCGTTCGCCTCAACTACCTTGATCGATGCCGGAGATAATGTTACCGCCCCCAGCACCATAACCAGTGTCATGACGGCGATCAGGCCGCCGGTGGTCAGTCGTCGCATAGTATTTTTCCCTAACTGTACCTGGTCGTGCGGCCATGTGTGTTCAAGTAAAAATGACATCACGACCTTGACCATGAATCTGCATGAGTGATTTACCGAAATATACACGCTCGCACCGAACGCAGGGTATCACGGACCATCACTCAAAAACAAGTTTGCTCACGAATTATAGAAAGTGCCCGACTATCCCGCAAACTCTGTTTACCTGACACATGCCTGACGCGGGCTATACGCGAGCCGCCGTTTCGAGCACCTGCAAGGTTTGTTCGGCGGCACGTGTCCAGGTGAACTGTGCTGCCTGTCCGCGCCCCTGGACCACTAAATCGCTGCGCAACTGGGTATCGCAAAGAAGTTGGTCGATTGCATTGGCGATCATGCTCACGTCGCGCGGATTCACCAACAACGCCGCCTGCCCCGCGACCTCCGGCATAGATGACGTGTTACTGGTGATCACCGGCACGCCGCAGCACATCGCCTCCAGAATCGGGAAACCGAACCCTTCGTGCAGCGACGGAAACAGTAATGCCTCTGCACCGCTGTACAGGGCCGGAACATCCTCATCGTCCACATAGCCCGGCAAAATCACGCCGTCTACGCCTGCGGCCCACTGGGGATCATACAACCAGCCGCGCTGGCCCGCCAATACCAGCGCCACATCCTGACCCGGATGAGCCTTACGCCAGGCGGCATACGCCTGCACCATGCGCCCGATATTTTTGCGTGGTTGCAGCGTGCCCACAAATAACAGGTAACGCTCCGGCAAACCGTAACGCTCGCACACCGCCGCCAACTGCGCCGCATCCGTCACCGGGGCCAACGATTCGTCCACACCGGGATAAACTACTTTGATGCGGTTTTCTGGGATGCGATAATGCGCCGCGATATCCTGCGCGGTTGCCAATGAGTCGGCGATCACGCGCGTGGCCCGCCGCGCACTGAAGCGCGTGGTCATTTCCAGGTAGCGCCGCGCGAGCGCCGGGTGTGCCTCTGGGAAATATTTGTATCCCAGGTCATGAATCGTGACGACGGCACGCCCCGGAAACCACAGCGGCAGTGTGTGCGCGGGAACAAAGGTCACATCCGGGCGCGTGCGCCAGAGCGCGAGCGCAAAACGCGAATGCGTCCAGACTCGCCGCCAGGGGATCACGCGCTGCGTCACGCGCGCACCCTGTGGGATCAGATCGGTGGGCGGTTTGTCGCGGAAATACAGCACGAAGTGGTGCGGTGTCTCCAGCGCGACCAGCGCACGGATCAACTTCAGGGCGTAGTTTTCCGTACCGGTACGCTGGGCAATGGTGGTACGGCTGGCATCAATTGCAATCGTTAGCGCCGACATTCTCGTTTTAACCATCCTATTCTGTGCGGCGTCGGAAGACGAGCGGCAGCAAGCCCACGCCCACCACCGATAACAACAGCGGCCAGTAGTCTGCCGCATCGCGCAGCGCGTCGTTGTCAAGCTGCTCGCTGCCCATCAGGTAAGCTGTCGTGCCCGCTACCAATGCCATCACACTCAACAGCAGCAAACGTACATCGTGTGTGCGCTCCAACACGTAAGTCAACACCAGCGCCAGCCCCAGCGACCACAGCAGCAGCGGCCACCACTCACTCACCGACGGATCATCTTCCACACCGTAAACCAACGCGGCGATCAGTCCTGCTGTCGTCAAAATCCACAGGCCAATAAATAACAGGCCGCGCTCGCGCCGCCCAAACAGAAAAGCGTAAAACACCGCCGTGAACCCCACCGTCAACACGGCGATCACGCCGATTGTGCTGTTCGACAGGTCCGGCAGATCGGAGACATCCTGCGCGCGCGCGATCAAATACACGCCCAGCGCGATCAGCAGCAGCGCCAGCGGCAGCATTCCAAGCTGGTTACGCAACGTGCGGCGAAAACGCCCCGCGCGCGGTTGGCGCAGCCGGTCCTCGTCGTCAACGGTCGGGGATGCTTCCAGTTCATCGGCGGTATCCGGCAAAGGCTGTGCAGCGTATGCATCGTCCGGCAGTGGTTCCGCGTCGTCTTCTACCGCTTCATCGTTCGCCACGTCGATATCATCTTCACCAACCGGTTCCTCGTCATCGCGCAGAGCTTGCGCATCTTGCGCGGGATCGTCAAATTCAAACTCCTGGTCAGAAGCATAAGCGGCCAGCGCCTCTAACTCCTGGTCGAAATCGTCGTCGGTCAGTAGTGGGTACGCTGTATCCGGTGATGCGGCGTCCGATTTCGCATCATCATCCGGCATCTCAGGCGGTTTATCGTTCCACACATCACGGTCATCGGCCATAGGGTCAATCCTCCATCTACCATTATTGTAGCGGGGCAGAGACGGAAGGCAACTCTCGGATAGCGGGCAAACTCGCACAAACGGCGGCACACGCGGTACAATGCGCACAGGTTCACGAATAACCGCGTACATGTTCACGAGCAATAATCTATGAGCGACTCTCTCACCCCTGACCTGCATATTTTAGGCGTGCCCATTCACGCAGCCACCTTTGACAGCCTGCTGGATATTATCGCGGATTGGATCGCTAACGGAACACGCACCTACCAGGTGTGTACGGTCAGCCCGGAATTTGCGATGATCGCCCAGCAGGACGCGGCCTTTATGCGCGTGCTGTATCAGTCCGATCTGAACGTTGCCGACGGAGTCGGGCTGTTGTTCGCTGCGCGTTACCTGGGGCATCCGCTGCCTGAGCGCGTGACGGGTTCCGACGGCGTGCCGTTGATTGCCGCTCGTGCGGCACGGGAAGGCTGGCGCTTGTTTCTGCTGGGCGGCGCACCCGGTATCGCGGAACAAGCCGCGCAGCAGTTGATCGAGAAAAATCCGGGGTTACAGGTCGCCGGAACGTATGCGGGCAGTCCTGCGCCGGAGGAAGCCGGAGAGATCATCGCGCGCGTGAACGCCAGCCGCGCCGATATCCTGTTCGTGGCCTATGGCGCACCGCGCCAGGATCGCTGGATCGCACAGTACCGCGAGCAACTGGACGTGCATGTGGCGATGGGGGTCGGGGGAACGTTTGATTTTATTGCGGGCATCGTACCACGCGCCCCGCTGTGGATGCGCCAGTTCGCGCTGGAATGGCTGTTCCGGCTGTACAAACAACCCTGGCGCTGGCGGCGTATGCTGCGTTTGCCGCGTTTTGTGTGGGCTGTGCTGCGTCATCGTCAGCGCGCATTGACAGCACAGCAAGGAGAAAATACGACGTGACGACTTACATTGACGTGTCCGCAGCGATCAATAACCAGGCGGGCCTGGGACGTTATACGCGCTCTCTAACCAACGCGCTGCTGCACGAAATGGATACGCCGCCGACGCTGTTTTATAACCGGACAGGACGCGCACAGATCGCCCCGGAATGGGCGCATATCCCCCATCGCGCGATCCGGCTTGGTTACAAGCCCTGGCGGATGGCGGTCTGGATGGGGCAGGTCATGCGCCTCTCTTACGGGAGTATAGTCCCTGGCGCGACTGTGTTTCACGCCACCGAGCATCTGCTGCTGCCACTGCGCGGTGTGTCTACGGTACTCACGGTCCACGACCTGATCTACAAACTCTTCCCGCAGCATCATAAACGCCTGAACTACTGGTATTTGAATGCCGCAATGCCTCTGTTCGTGCGCCGCGCGAACGCGATCATTGTCGTCTCGCAGGCTACCAAGAACGACCTGATGCGCCATTACGGGACCCCGGACCACAAGATCACGGTGGTTCACGAAGCCGCAGCCCCGCATTTCCAGGTCGTGCCGGATGCCGAAGTCGCCCGCGTGCGCGCCAAATACAGCCTGCCGGAGCGCTTCCTGTTGGCGGTTGGCACGATTGAGCCGCGTAAAAACCTGTCGCGGTTGGCGGAGAGCTTGGCACGGCTGCGCCGCAACGACCGCAGCCTGTACATGGTGGTGGTGGGAGCGAAGGGCTGGCTATACGAAGAATTCTTCGAGCGTATCGAGGAACTGGGACTGAAAGACGCCGTGCAGTTTCCCGGCTATGTGCCGGATGCCGATCTGCCCGCGATATTCCGCGCGGCGTCTCTGTATGTCATGGCGTCGGTATACGAAGGAGCCGGGCTGCCGGTGCTCGAAGCGATGGCGTGCGGTGCACCGGTCGTGAGCAGCCGCGAATCGAGTATGCCGGAACTCGGCGCAGACGTGCCGCGTTACTTCAATCCCTACGACGTGGATCACATGACCGACGTGATCACGGCAGTGCTGGCCGATGACGCACTGCGCACACACATGATCACCAGCGGGCCGGAACGCGCCGCCCAGTTTTCCTGGGAGCGCGCCGCACGTGAAACGCTGGCGGTCTACCAGCGTGCGATGAAAACAAGAGGCTAAAACTGTGATGTATGTCCGAGACATAATGACGGCAAGCACCGTCACTGTAACGCAGTGTGACTCCTTGCAGGTGGCACGCGACCGGATGCTCGCGCATCACTGCCGCCGCCTGCCGGTGCTTGATGAAAATGAGCGGGTTTGCGGGATCATCACCGACCGTGACTTACGGCTGGCGGTCAATTCGCCGCTGATCATGCGCGAGCGCTGGCAGGATGACATGCTGCTGCAACACACCGAGGTCGGCGCGTGTATGACCCCGGACCCGATCTGCGCCACGCCGGAAACACCGCTCACTGAGACGATCACGCTGCTGCTGCAACACAAAATCAGCGGGATGCCGGTCATCGATCACGGGCGACTGGTTGGCATCATCACCGTGACCGACCTGCTGCGCACCTTGCAGCGTATACTCGATTGATAGGGGGTATCAATCGATTTCGGGCATTTCCGTGCCGGATGGCGCAAGCGGCAGCGTAAAGCAAAACAACGCCCCACCGGTGTTCGCATCCTCGACCCAGATATCTCCGCCGTGTGCTTCAATTGCCAGCTTGCAGAACGTCAACCCCAGGCCGGTGCCTTTATGCCCATGCACAGCCTGCTGATCAAGCTGGAAGAACTTATCAAAAATCCGTGACCGGGCCTCGACGGGAATACCGGGGCCAGTATCCGCGATGCAGGTCAGCACTTTATCACGCTCGGCGTCAAAACAAACGGTGACATGCACTGCCCCACCCTGCGGCGTGTGACGCACTGCGTTATCCAGCAAATTCACCATCACGCGGCGGATTTTCTCGTCATCAATCCACACCGGGGGCAGATCGCCGGACACATCCGTTGTCAGGTGAATTTTGGCGGCGACCGTCTGGCTGTAGATTGACTGGGCGGCGTAGTCGATACAATCGGCCAGCGCCATGCTTTCGCATTCCAGCACCAGACTGTTCTCTTCCAGCCGCGACACATCAAGGATCGACTGCACGAGGTTGAACATGTAGTCGGCGCTGCTGTGCGCAATGCTGACGACTTCCAGCAGCAGAGCTTTGTCATTCTCGTCTTCATGGATCAGATCGTGCAGCATAGACAGGCTGCTGGTGATCGAATTGATCGGATTGCGCAGATCATGCACGATCATGCTGCTCAATTCCTGGCGCATCCTTTCAAGATTGCGTTCTTCGGTGCTATCGCGCCAGACAATCAACCAGCCAACCAGTTTACCCTGCGGGTCCAGCACCGGCGAACCGGTTTCGTCAATATACCGTGTAGCGCGGGCTTCCCCCATACCTAGCTGCGCAAAACGGCGCTGGCGCATCTGCGCCGGGTAGTCTCGCACGGCACGAATATAGGTGCGGATGCCCTGTAAGGTCAACCCGGTACGGCGTTCAAGATGCTCGCGGCCAACTTCGTGTACCCAGTGTAAAAAGCTCTGGCCCAGGTAAGGTGTAAGATTCTGACCCAGCAGCGCTTCGGCCAACGGGTTGAAACGCCACAGCCGCCCCCGCACATCCAACAGGAATATGGCTTCATGGGTTGAATCCAGAATCGCCTGCAATTGCTCGCGCCCGGCGCGCACCTGCTGGTATAACCGGGCGTTATCGAGCGCCAGTGCCGCCTGAAACACAATCCCCTCTAACAAACGGTGCTCGTGTTCAGCGAATACTTTTTGCGGCTGCATACGCAGCACCAACACGCCAATCGGGGCCAGGGCGTCACTATCAAGCAGCGGCACAGCAAAAAGCTGATATGAAGGATCGAGCGGGATACAGTGCGGAGGAAGGGTCTTCTGTTGCAGCATCATGGTTCGCAACGCATCGTGATACTGCACACAGAGTGCGCGCGCATCTCCTGCGCAATCATCGGGCGCGCTCGCTGCCATGCTTAGCTGTGAGTCATTTTCCTGCCACAGACACACCAAAGCCATTTGCAGCGAAAAAAACTCGCTCACATAGTCAACGACCGTCCGGCTGATACGTTCCATATCGCTGCTGGCATGAAAAACCTGCGAAGCAGCCAGAATCGCCAGCAGATCATCACCGTCTAAGGCTGGGAGAGTCGGATACTTCCGCACCCATTGCCACCATGCCTCTGTATACTTCTTGAACAGCTTACTGCTCCCGTAAATGCTGTGGCACGAATACTTTCTACCCCTTGAGCCACAAGCCGGGGTTCCCGGATACTATTTCCAGGGCAATCGCATCTAAATTTGGAGCACACGAGATAAGTAATCATCATTCCAGCCAGCCTTCAAGCGCTTGTTCTTGACGCCGACTGTAGAAGACTGTTCCTGGTTAAGCAGGTTCAAAGCGAGATGGCGGAGAACAGCGAGATTTTCGGCACTATGCCCCAAGCGTGCGCGGCTATCATCCTCGCGAAAGGCGATATCCAGAACCCAATGGAGACGGTTTTCGATGCCCCAGTGGTTTCGTGTGGCCCGCAACAAAAGCGCGGCATCACCGGGCAGACTGGTGATATAGAATACCGTTTGGTAAGTGAGTTGGTCTCCGACACGCCGTTCGCGATGCACCATGACCAGCGTCTGCAGGTTGGCCCAGCGGTCCTGGCGGCGGAGATAGGCCAGGAAAGCCGGGTCGTCAATCGCCCAACAGTGGCGGATCTCAATCCGGCCATGGTCTTTGTTGATGGTGCGCGCGTAGGTGTAAGACACGTCACGAAACTCGGTCTGGTACGCATGCAGAAACAAGCTGAGCAGGTCGTCGTACAACTGGCCCTGGTTGCCTTTCACCGCCAACACATAATCGCCATCTTGGTCAATGATCTGTTCGGCGATCTGGGTCTGACACCCCATCGCATCGATCGTCACGATACAGCCGGAAAGGTCCAACACGTCCAGTAGTTGGGGAATAGCCGTGATTTCATTTGATTTCTCATCGGTTTTCAATTGTCCCAACACTAACCGGTTTTCCGTGGCCCAGGCACTCACCATATGGATCGCCGTTTTGCCCAGGCGTTGGTCCCCGCTGTGACGGAGCGTTTTTCCATCAATCGCAATCACTTGCCCTGCTGTCACTTCGAACGCCGCCTGGACCCAGTTCACAAAACACTGCCGGAACTCCACCGGATCCAATCGCGCAAACACGCGACCAAACGTATCGTGCGAGGGTATTCCATTGGGCATCTCCAACAGTTTCTGCAACCATTCTCGCTTGGCATTCCCGTATTCCTCAATCGCTACCCAATCCTCTGCTCCACTGATCACCGCGCATAGGGCGATCACGATGATGTTGATCAGCGGATGGTCTTTGGTACGCTCTACTCGCGGGTCTGTCAGGTCAGCAAAATGTGTTGGGATACTGGCTGGGCCTTGCGCGATCATGGGATACCTCACTCTACTCTCGTTGCAAAGTGTTCTTCTTTACCATAGCTATCCTACTTTTTCAACCCCCATTAGATGCGATTGCCCTG
>CAZMNL010000036.1:0-14508 GCA_964567525.1 uncultured Anaerolineaceae bacterium | reverse complement strand
CTACGCCAGCTTCGACCAGATGGCCGGGCAGGTGCGCGCGCTGCTGAGTTACGGCATCTCCGGCGTGCCGTTTTGCAGTCACGATGTCGGTGGTTTCGACTATTCGCCGCAGGCGTTCGACCAGGGGCAGCCGTTGGATGTCGGCGAACACGTTTCGACCGTCAGCACATCGATCCTGGAAAGCTTCCCCAAAGACCCGGTGATTTACGTGCGCTGGTTGCAGTTCGGCGCATTTTCGTCGCATATGCGCGCGCACGGCAAAGGACCACACGAACCCTGGACCTATGGCGAAGAACCCGAAACCATCGCGCGCGATTACCTCAAACTGCGCTACCGCCTGCTGCCGTATCTCTATACGATGGCGGTTCAGGCGTCCGAAACCGGGCTGCCGGTCGTGCGCCCGATGGTGCTGGGCTTCCAGCACGATCCCACGACTCACCGGCTCGATACGCAGTACATGTTCGGCGACAGTTTCCTGGTCGTCCCGGTGCTAAATCACGCCCACCGCTACCGCGTTTATCTCCCGGCGGGAACCTGGGTTGATTACTGGACCAAAACCACCGTGCAGGGGCCGCGCTGGATCGACGGTGTTGCCCTGCTGGATGCGCTGCCGCTGTGGGTGCGTGGCGGTGCGATCATCCCGATGGGGCCGGAGATGGCCTACGTGGGCGAGAAACCGCTCGACCCGCTGACGGTTGAACTCTACGCGCCGCAGGACTCCGGCGAATTTACGATCTACGACGAGGACCGCGACCCCGTCCAGGTGCGCTACGTGCGCGACGGCGAGCAGTTGACTGTCACGGTTGAAGGCGCGCCGGGCGCGGTGGTCGTGCAGGTGTACGGCATCGCCGCCACGCTGCGCGAACACGCAGACAACACGTTCACGTTTGATGTTGAACCGCAGGGCACAGCATGACCTACGATCTCGTGATCCGGGGCGGCACGCTGGTCACTGCCGCCGAAACCATACAGGCCGATCTCGCCATTAACGGCGAGCAGATCGCCGCGATTGGGCGTGATCTGCTCGGCGAGCGCCTGCTTGACGCGCGCGGCAAGCTCGTGATTCCCGGCGGCGTCGATCCGCACGTGCATCTGCAAATGCCGCAGGGCGCGACGGTTTCCAGCGACAACTGGGAAACCGGCACGATTGCGGCGGCGCACGGCGGGACGACCACCGTGATCGATTTCGTGGAACCTGAACCCGGCGAAACGCTGATCGCAGCCTACGAGAAGCGCCGCGCCGAGGCGGACGGCACGAACCAGCCACACAACGGCGCGGTGATCGACTACGGCCTGCACATGACGCTCAGCCAGCCCGCGCTGGATCATCTCGACGAGGTGCCGGATTGCGTCGCCGCCGGGATGACCTCATTCAAGACGTACACGACATATGAGGGCATGAAGCTGACCGACGCGGAAATGCTGCGTGCGATGGCGGCGGTGCGTGACGCACGCGGGCTAATGCTGACGCACTGCGAGAACGATGCGATCATCCAATCCGCAACACAGCACTGCCGTGCAACCGGCCCCGCGTCAGCTACCAGCCACCCGCGCAGCCGCCCGGACATCGCAGAACGTGAAGCCATTCAGCGCCAACTCACATTAGCCAACCATTGCGGCGTTCCACTCTATATCGTGCATGTATCGACCAGCATCGGCGCTGAGATAATCGCCACTCAGCGGCTACACACGAATCTTGTTTACGCCGAAACCTGCCCGCAGTACGTCTGGTTGGATGATACGCGTTTCGATGCACCAGATTTCGAGAGCGCTAAATTTATCTGCTCGCCACCACTGCGCGGGCGCGATATACAGCGGAACTTGCTGCACGCGCTGCTAGCCGGAAATCTACAAACTATCGGGACCGATCACTGCCCGTTCAATTTCGTGGGGCAAAAAGACCTGGGGCGCGACGATTTCACGCGCATTCCCGGCGGGCTGCCCGGCGTCGAGGCGCGGCTGGCATTAATGCATCACCTGCTGTCTGGCGCGCTCAACCGCTGGGTTGAAGTCTGCTGCACCAATCCCGCGAAAATCTTCGGACTCTACCCGCGCAAGGGCACGCTGATGCCCGGCGCGGATGCCGATATCGTCATCTTTGATCCTGCGCGCGAAGTCACCATCACCCACGACCTGCTGCACGAAAACGTCGATTACACGCCCTATGAAGGCATCACGGTACACGGCTGGCCGGAAACGACGCTCAGCCGGGGCGCGATCATCGTGCAGCATGGCGAATTCATGGGCGCACCCGGTCGTGGATGTTATCTCAAACGCCAACCGTTTCCTGCCCGTAGCCAGCACAAGGAGGATGAAAGCTACCAGAGAATCTAACGTTTTTCGCGTTCGCATCAGTCCGTTTAATCGACAGATTATTATTTTGAGGAGTGAAAACGCATGTCTAAAGTACGTCTCGTTGTTACCCTGTTGATCGCGGTGGCCCTGATGGTCGCCATCGTGCCGAATTTCGCCAGCGCCCAGGACGGCAAGATCGTCATGTGGGCCTCCTACGACCTGACCGACGAAGAAAACCCGCCAGCAGTACAGCTCAAAGCCACCATCGCCGCATTTGAGGCCGAAACCGGCATCACAGTCGAGTACGAACAGGTCGCCTGGGACCAGATCGCGACCAAGCTGGCGCTGCAAGCCCGTTCCGGTGGCGACATGCCCGACGTGGTGGAAGCCAGCAGCCAGCACGTGATCCCGCTGATCACGACCGGCGCGCTGATGGACATCTCCGGCATGGTCGCGGAGACCGACTGGATCGACACACTCGCCCCCAGCGAAGCACAAGCCTGCACGATTGGCGAACGCCGTTACTGTGTGGCAGCGGATATTCGCGGCGGCGCGTGGTACTACAACACCGCTGACTTCCCCAACGGCTGGCCTACCACTGCTGAGGGGTGGTTGGAAGAAGGCGCACGTTTGAAGGAAGACGGCAAGTATATTGCCAGCTTCCACGCGGGCCGCACCTATGGCGCGGTGGAACTGACCTGGGGACCGATGTTCTACAGCGCGGGCGGGCACCTGTTCGATGAAGACGGTATGCCGGCCTGGGCCAGCGAAGAAAACGCCGCCGTTGTCGAATGGATGCGCGAACTGCTGGCAAACGGTTATGTGCCGGAAACCAACTTCACGGGCGACTTCACCGCCGGTGAAACCCCCTGGGTCGATGGCAGCGCCGCCGCCGTGCGTGGTGGCTCGTGGTCGTACCTGTTCATTCCCGGCCTGCAAGAGAAGTACGAAGCGAGCGAAGCTGAACTCGGTTTAGCGCCGTCGTTCAACGATGGCCCGAACTACGTGTTCCTCGTTGGTGAAGGCTGGGCCATCACCCGCGAAGCCGACAACCCCGAAGGCGCGATGGCCTGGGTCGATTACTTCATGAACGAAGAAACACTCGCGGGCTGGGCCAGTAACCACTATGGCATCCCCACGATTGAAGTGGCCTTTGACGCCGAAGCGTTCCAGGGCGAATTCTACGCTGTCAGCGCCGAAAACCTGGGGAATAACGGCATCTTCATCGAACCCAGCCCGTGCTATGTCGAGGCGCTCACCAAGCTCTCTGAAGTGCTGCAAGAACTGATGCTTGACGGCGACATGGACGTGATGGACGCGCTGAAGGACTCGCAGGACGAGATCGGCAAGAGCTGCGGCCAGAAATAACGCCCGCTGTCTCTGACCTCCGGGAAGTCTGACCCATCCGGGTAACCGGTCCTGGAGAGCGTGCGCTCTCCAGGACCCGCACGAATTGAAGGAGCCTTACCGATGAAGGTTCGCAGAATATATCCGTACCTGTTGATCTCACCTGCAATGCTGCTGGTCTTCGGCGTGAACTTTTACCCGACACTGTATAGTTTTTACCTGAGCATGACGCGCGAATACTTCCAGTGGCAGACCGGCGAAATGATCAATGAATTTGTCTGGTTCCACCACTACGAACTGATTTTTGACAGCGCCAATTTTTGGGAAAGCATGAGGCTCACATTAATTTTTGGTATCTGGTACATCCTCGGTACGATGATCGTTGCCTTTATTCTGGCGCTGATCTTCAACCGTAATATGCGCTTTGGCGGCTTCTACATGACCCTGATCTTCATCCCCTGGGTGCTGTCAGAGATCATCGGGGGCGTGGTCTGGCGCTGGATGTTCTACCGGGATTACGGTGTGCTGCAAAACCTGCTCGGACCGTTGTTCGGCGATATCACGTTGATTGCAGACAAACAGGGCGCGATGGGCATCGTGGTCGCCGCGTCGGTGTGGAAGTCCGTCGCTTTCGTGATGTTGCTCTTGCTGGCCGGGCTGCAAACCATCCCCAAAGAACTGTATGAGGCCGCAGGCATTGACGGCGCGAGCCGGATGCAATCTTTCCGCAAAATCACATGGCCGCTGATCCAGCCGACGACGCTCGTCACGGTGGTGTTTCTGTCGATCCAGAGCGTGAACTCCATCGGCCTGTTCCTGGCGATCACCGATGGCGGGCCGGGGCGCTCAACTGAAGTGCTCAGCCTGCACATGTACCGCGAGGCGCTGCAATACTTCCACTTTGAATACGGCGCGGCGCTGTCGGTGATCATGTTCCTGATCAACGTCGTGCTGGCAGCCGTTTATTTCCGCTTCTTACAGGTTGAAAGCGCATTGGGGAGCTGACATGAGAGCACAGGTTATTCCCACAACGTTCCGCATCGGCAAGTTCGATTTCAAGCTGGAAGACGTTATCCTGAATGCCCTGATGTTAGGGTTGGGACTGCTCTTCATGTTCCCGGCATTCTACGCGCTGACCACCTCGCTGCGCGAGCCGGGCTACGGGCTGACTAAGGAGATCATTCCCTCGGACTTCTACTACGGCAACTACGACCGGCTGTTCAATTACGGCAGGTTCCCGCGCTACCTGTGGAACAGCTTTGTGTACTCGTTCGGCGGCGCACTGCTGACCACCTCGGCGGCGGCATTGGCCGCATATGCGTTTGCGCGGCTCAAGTTCTTCGGGCGCAATTTCTTCATGGGCTTCATCCTGGTCATGATGATGCTGCCCGGCGTCACGAACCTGATCCCGCTGTACAAGATCGCCAGCGACCTCGACCTGCTCAACACCTACACCCTGCTGATCGTGATCTTCGCCGCCTACGGAATCCCGCTGGGGACCTGGATCATGTACGGCTTTTTCCAGAGCATCCCCGTCGCGCTGGAAGAAGCCGCCGCCATTGACGGGGCAACGCCGATCACGGCCTTTATCCGCGTCGTGCTGCCGATCACCGCACCGGGCATCATGGCGACCTTCCTGATCAACTTTGTGTTGAACTGGAACAACTTCTTCATGCCGCTGGTGATGACGACCACCTCGGATATGAAAGCCGCGACCGTGGGCCTGTTCGACTTCCAGCACGCGCTGGAAGGCAACCAGGATGAACTGCTCGCCGCCGCCTGCATCGTGATCATGATCCCGACGATCATCATGTTCGGGTTCTCGCGCAAGTACTTGATGCAGGGCATGGTCGAGGGCGCGGTGAAGGGATAATACTTCGTTATGACGGGCACGATCATTTTACCCGACTGGCTGATCACCACCGCCACCGAACCGCCCAAAGCAGGTTGGGGCGTGCGCGTGCTGGACGATCATATTGCTGCGGTCGCGCCGCACGCTGAACTGCGTGCGCAGTACCCCGGTGATACCGTCTGGGACGCAGCGGGGCAGGTGCTCGCGCCGGGATTCGTCAACGCGCACACGCACCTGTACGGCGTGCTGGCGCACGGTATCCCGCTGGACCGCGCGCCGGATGGCTTCTGGGCGTTCCTGGATGCGTTCTGGTGGCCGCTGGTCGAAGACCAGCTCGACCACGCGATGATCTGCACCGCGACCGATTTACAGTGCGCGCAAATGCTGCGCAGCGGTGTGACCGGCTTCTACGACTGCACCGAAGCGCCTTACGCGCTGCCCGGTGTGCTGGCAGCCCAGGCCGAAGTCGTGCGGCGTCACGGCCTGCGCGGGACGCTGTCGTTTGAGGCCACCGAACGAGTCAGCGCCGCTAATGGGCGGCTCGGTTTGCAGGAAAACGCCGTATTCATCGATACCTGCCGCGCCGAAAACGGGCTGATCAGCGGTTTGATGTGCTTCCACACCACGTTCACCTGTTCGGCGGACTTCATCCGGCAAGCATACGCGCTCGCGGAAGAACGCGATACGCTGCTGCACATGCACTGCTCGGAAGGCACGCACGAGCCGGAATACGCGCTGGCACACTTCGGGAAACGTCCGCTGCACTATTACGACAGCCTGAGTATCGCCGGGCCGCGTATGCTCGCCTCGCAGTGCGTGCAGGTGGACGAGTCCGAGATCGCGCTGATGGCGGCGCGCGGCGTGCGCATGACGCACATGCCGCTGTCTAACTGCGAGGTTGGCGGTGGGATTGCACCTGTACCGCAACTGGTCCAGGCCGGTGTGACGGTCGGCCTGGGCAGTGACGGCTATATTGACAATTTCTTCGAGGTCCTGCGCGGCGCGTTCCTGATCCACAAGGCGCACCACCAGGACCCGCGCGTGATGCCCGCCCACCTGGTTTGGGAACTCGCCACCGAGGGCGGCGCGCGCGCGCTGAATCTCGCGCAGGTCGGGCGGCTGCAACCCGGCTGGCAGGCCGACTTACAATTGATCGATCTCACCACGCTGCCGACTCCGCCCGCCGCGCACAATCTCTACGAGCAGTTGATTCTCTACCGGAATGCGCCCGACGTGCGCGCGGTGATGGTCGCGGGGCAGGTGCGCGTCCGTGATGGTGGGGTGCTCACTGCGGATATGGATACATTAATCGCCCGCACGCGCGAGCAAGCCGCGCGGCTGTGGGCTAAAACAAACGAATAGAGGTTAAGACATGGCAATACAGGCGTTACACGCAGATACGATTGAGTTTTTGAAGGACTCGCCCAAAAAAATGATCATCGGCGGGGAGCGCATCGCTTCACAGTCCGGTGCAACCTACACCGCTTATAACCCGTCGGACGGTGCGGAACTGTGCGCGGTCTATGCGGCAGATGCCGCCGACGTAGACCGCGCGGTACAGGCGGCGCGGGCTGCGCTGCAAGGCGATTGGGCGACGATGGCCCCCGCACAGCGCGAGCGCCTGATGCGCTGCTGGGCCGAGTTGATCGAGGCGCACAACGACGAACTCGCGCAGCTTGAGACGCTCGACAATGGCAAGCCTATCGACCACACCCAGCACATTGATGCGTTTGTCGCCGCCGACGAGGTGTACCACTTCGCGGGCTGGCCCAGCAAAATCGCCGGAGAAACACACGACGTATCGATCCCCGGCAACTTTGTCTACACGCGCCGCGAGCCGGTCGGCGTGGTGGCGATCATCATTCCCTGGAATTACCCGTTGATCCACGCCATGCAGAAATCCGCGCCCGCGCTGGCCTGCGGTAACGCCGTGATCCTCAAGCCCGCCAAGCAAGCCTCACTCGCCGCGATTCGCCTGGGCGAACTGGCGCTGGAAGCCGGATTGCCCGCTGGTGTATTTAACGTCGTGACCGGCTCCGGTGCGGTAGTCGGCGAGGCGCTCTCCGCGCACCCACAGATCGATAAGGTCGCGATTACCGGCTCGACCGAAGTCGGGCAACGCATCATCCAGAACTCTACCGTGAACATCAAGCGGCTGGCGCTCGAACTGGGCAGCAAAGCGCCGAATACGATCTTCGCGGATGCCGATCTCAGCGCCGCGATCCCCGGCTCGTTCATGGCGGCGTTTGGCAACACCGGGCAGAGCTGCGTCGCCGGGTCGCGCCTGTATGTGCAGAAACCGGTGTTCGATGAGGTCGTCGAGCAGCTTGTGGCGATGGCGAACAACGCACGCACCGGCCCCGCGATGGACCCTGACGTGACCTTCGGGCCGATCATCGACCGGGCACAGTTCGAAACGATCACCGGCTACATCCAACAGGCGAAGGACTCCGGCGCGAAAATTCTCTGCGGCGGCGAACGTCTGACCGGCGATGACTTGCCGGAAGGCGGCTGCTACCTGCCCCCGACGATCATCACCGGCCTGCCGGACGATCACCCGGTCAGCCGCGAAGAAATCTTTGGGCCAGTGCTGCCGGTGTTCGCGTTTGAGACTGAAGAAGAATTGATCGCGCGCGCCAACGACACGATCTACGGGCTGGCGGCGGGCGTGTGGACGCGCGACGTGGCCCGCGCGCACCGCGTCGCGGCGGCGCTCAAGGCCGGTGTCGTGTGGGTCAACACCTACAACATGTTCGACTCCGGCGTGCCCTTCGGCGGCTTCAAGCAGAGCGGCTACGGGCGTGATAACGGCAAAGCCGCCATTGATGTTTTCTCAGAAGTGAAAGCGGTCTGGGTATCGCTGACCTGACGGGCAAGGACAATATGACCGAACACACACACAATGATTTGCACGCTTATCCGAAAGACCTGTTGGGCGAACTGTTCCGGCGTATGACGCTGGTCCGCGAGTTCGAACTACGCGCGATCAATGAACGGCGCAGCGGTTTGATTCCCGGCTTCATTCACTCGTGCGTTGGACAGGAAGCGACCGCCGTTGGCGCAACGCTGGCGCTGCACCCCGACGACGTGATTACCAGCACGCATCGCGGGCACGGCCACCTGATCGGCAAAGGGTGCGATCCGCAGTACATGATGGCGGAACTCGCTGCGCGCAGCGCCGGGTATAACATCGGCAAGGGTGGCTCGCTGCACATGAGCGACTTCGACCTGGGCATCCTGGGCGCGAACGGCATTGTCGCGGGCGGCATCCCGATTGCGGTGGGTGCGGGGTTGGCGATTCACATGCGCGGCGAACCGCGCGTCGCGGTGGCGTTCTTCGGCGACGGCGCAACCAACGAGGGCGCGTTCCACGAGGGCGCGAATCTGGCGGGCCTGTGGAAACTGCCGGTGATTTTCTTATGCGAAAACAACCTCTATGGCGAGGGCACGCCGCAGCACAAACAAGCGCCGGTCGCTGATCTCGCCGTGCGCGCCGAGAGTTACGGCTTCCCCGGCGTGATTGTAGACGGCAACGACGTGATCGCGGTCTATGACGCGGTAAAGGCCGCCGCCGACCGCGCGCGCGCCGGAGACGGTCCTACCCTGATCGAGGGCAAGACCTACCGGCAGCGCGGGCACTACGAAGGCGACCCGATGGTGTATCGCTCGCCGGACGAGATGCACGACTGGAAAGGCCGCGACCCGATCCCGATGTTCCGGCAGCGCTTGATCACGGCGGGGGTCTTCGACGATGGCGAACTCGAAGAGATCACCGGCAGCGTGATCCAGCAGCTTGATGCGGCGGTCGCCTATGCCAAAGCTGCACCGATCCCGGATGGGCCGCAGGCGCTCGAAGGCGTCTACGGCGACACCCACGACGGCCTGGTGTTTTAGGGCAGGAAAACCACGGATAACGCGGATAGCACGGATAAGTATAGGGTTTGGCGCGTGCTTATCGCACGCGCGAGGGGGTGGTGGATGACAAAGCTGGTACGCGAAGACGAAAGCTATGCCGTTATCGGCGCGGCGATGGAAGTCTATAACCAACTGGGCAATGGATTTCTCGAAGCAGTCTACCAGGAAGCGCTGGTGATGGAACTCACGGAGCGCAATATACTATTCGTCGCCCAGCCCCCGATCACTATTCAGTATAAGGGTCAAGCACTCAAGCAGTTTTACATCCCGGATTTCATCGTGTTCGATTCCGTGATCGTTGAGATCAAGGCAATTCAGGCACTCGGCCCGATTGAGGATGCACAGCTTCTCAACTATCTGAAGGCAACCGGGTTTAATCTCGGCCTGTTGATCAATTTCGGACAGCAGCGCAAATTAGACTGGTCACGCCGCATCTACACGCCGCGTAAGACTGCGCCCTAGAATGACCGCGCGTGCGATAAGCACGCGCCGCAATACGAGGCTCTTTATCTGTGTTATCCGCGTTATCCGTGGTTTCAATGCATTGAGGACAGACAACAACCATGCGTGAGATCAGTTATTCAGCAGCCATCCGCGAAGCACTCAGCGAAGAGATGCGGCGCGATCCGGCGGTGTTTTTGATGGGCGAGGATGTTGGTATATTCGGCGGGGTGTGGGGCGTCTCCGGCGGGATGCTCGACGAATTCGGTGACGAACGCATACGCGACACCCCGATCAGCGAGATTGCCATCATCGGCGCGGGCCTGGGCGCGGCCATGATGGGGATGCGCCCGGTTGTCGAGATCATGTTCGCGGACTTCCTGATGTGTGCGGGCGACCCCATCGTGAACCAGGTCGCTAAGGCGCGCTATATGAGCGGCGGCAAGGCCGACGTGCCGCTGACGATTCGTGTCACCAACGGCGCACCCGGTGCGGCGGCAGCGCAGCACTCGCAGAGCGCCGAATCGTGGTTTATGAACATTCCCGGCATCAAGATCGCGGTCCCGACCACTCCGGCAGATGCCAAAGGTCTGCTGCGTTCCGCGATGCGCGGCGAGGACCCGGTGCTGTTCTTCGAGCACAAGATGCTTTATGCGGTGACTGGACCGGTGCCGGAAGGTGACGATTTTACCGTCCCGTTTGGGCAGGCGTCGGTCGTGCGCGAGGGGGCCGACGTGACCGTGATCGGTATCAGCGCGATGGTGCCTAAGGCGCTGCAAGCCGCTGAACAACTGGCGCAATCCGGGATCAGCGTCGAGGTGATCGACCCGCGCACGCTCGTGCCGCTGGACAGGCAAACTATCATCGACTCGGTGAAGAAAACCGGGCGCGTGGTGATTGCACACGAGGCGCACAAACGTGCTGGCCCCGGCGCGGAGATCGCCGCGATGCTGGCCGAAGAAGCTGTCGAATACCTGGACGGACCGGTGATGCGCGTCGCCGCTAAAAACGCACCCTTACCCTACAGCCCGGTGCTGGAAGAGTATGTATTGCCGGATGTGCAGGATATCGTCGAGGCTGTGCAGTTTGTCACCGGGGGGCGCGTATGAACCGCTTCACCGATCAGGTTGTCGTGATTACCGGCGGCGCGAAGGGCATCGGCAAAGCGTGCGCGGAACGCTTCGCAGTGGAAGGCGCGCGCGTGGCAATCCTCGATATCGATCTCGCCAGCGCGCAGGATACCGCCCGCGCGCTGAACGGCATCGCGGTCGAATGCAATGTCGCGGATGAGATCAGTGTACAGGCCGCGATCCGGGCCGTGCAGGAGCGTTACGGGCGGCTGGATGCGCTGGTCCCTAATGCGGGCGTGTATCGCGGCGGGCCGCTGGCGGAGATCAATCTCAAGGACTGGCAGTTGGTGCTGGACATCGACCTGACCGGCGTGATGTTGACCTGCAAAGCTGTCGCGCCAATCATGATCGACCAGAACGGCGGCAGCATCGTGATCCAGTCCTCGATGGCCGGTAAAACGTCCTGGCCGGCAACCGCGGCCTATTCCGCCGCGAAAACCGGCGTGCTCGGTCTGATGCGCTCGGTCGCGCAGGAACTCGCGCCGCACAACATCAACTGTAACGCGGTGTGCCTGGGTCACGCGGACACCGAATTGATGCGCGCGGTCGATGTGCGCATCTGTGCGGAAGAGGACCTCGCGCCGGGATCATATTTGCAGCAGCTTATCGAGCGCAACCCGATGAAGCGGCTCGGCACGGTCGAAGAAGTCGCCGCGCTGACCGCGTTTTTAGCGTCCGCTGAAGCGCGCTATATCAACGGGCAGGCCATCGAGATCGATGGCGGTTTGTTCATGTCGTGAGTTTTGACCAAAACCGAAACGAGTTTAGCAATGGAATTTACCGGGTACTTAGATTTCTGGTTCCGCGATCTGCCAATTGCGGAGCGCGTGGGCAAGTTCGCCGCGCTGGGTATCAAGCGGTTAGACGTGTGGCTGTGGCGCGAGCGCCCGATGAGCGAGATTTACGCGGCGTGCCTGGCGCATGACTGCATGATCAACTCGACCTTCGACCCGCTGCTGGGCAACCTGGTCGATGCTAACGATCATGCGCGCTGTCTGTATGCCTGGGCCGAATCGCTGGAGATCGCACAGCGTTACGCGATTCCGCACCTGTTTGTGTTCTCGAACCAGGTCGATATCCGGCCCGATGGCAGCGAGTGGATCGCGCCGCTGACCCGTGACTATACACCGGGGCAGATGTACGCGAATGTGCTGGACGGGCTGGCGAAGATTCTCGAACGGGTCGAGAAAACCAACGTTACGCTGTGGCTTGAGGCGCTGAACACCTTCCACATTCACGGCGGTGTGTTCATCCACACGCACGACCAGGCCGCCGACATCGTGCGGCGGATCAATCACCCGCAGCTTAAGCTGGCCTTTGACTGCTACCACCAGCAGCGCACCGCCGGAAACCTGATCTATGGCCTGGAAGCCTATCATGGCCTGTATCCTACCGTGCATATCGGCGACGTGCCGACCCGCCAGGAACCCGGCACGGGTGAGATCAACTTCCGCAGCATCGCACGCAAATTGCGCGAACTGCAATTCGACGGCTTGATCGGCCTGGAGTTCTCACCCTCGACCAGCGAGGCTGAGGCGTTGACCCGCGTGAAGGAGATTTTCGCTGATGACGACGCTTAGCGGGCGCAGCGGCGAACTGCGGTTCGGCCCCGGCCTGCCCACCGTGCTGATCAACGACCAACTGCGCATCATGGATCAAAAACCGGGTGTGCTGGCGGAACTCAAAGCCGGGCGGTTTGATGCGCTGCTCGAACTGGCGCGCAGCGGTCACGCGGCGGGCCTGGATATGGTCGATATCCTGATCAACCATACCGATCTGGATGAAGTCGCGCTGCTGCCGCGTATCGCCGCCGCCGTACATGACGAGATCGGCTGTCCGATTGCACTCGACTCGCGTAACCCGGCGGCGCTGGAAGCCGCGCTCGAAGCGCTCCAACCACACAAGGCGCTGATCAATTCGATCACGGCGGAAACCGAGTCCATCGAGGCGCTGATGCCACTGGCGAAACGCTACGGCGCGGCAGTCGTGGCGATGCCCATCGGACACACGCACGGGCTGCCGAAGACCATCGCGGGGCGGCTGGCAGAGCTTGAGGTGTTCCTTGCAGCGGCAGATCGCTACGGCATCCCACGCGAAGATATCGTCGTCGATACGATCTGTCTTGCGTCGTCGGCGGAGCCGGGATCGATGCGCGTGACGTTGGACACCACCCAGGCCATCAGTGAAATGGGATTAGCAACGATCCTGGGTATCGGCAACGCCGGGTTCGGGATGCCGCAGCAGACCGTGATCGACCTGGCGTATCTCGTCGCCGCGATTCCCTGGGGGCTGGATGTGGCGCTGGTGGACCCCACCACTACCGGACTGGTCGAAACTGTGCGCGCGGTTGATTTTCTGACCGGTAATGACGAATACGGTAAACGTTATATTGCGCGCTACCGCGAGCAACGGAAACGCAAATTATGACCATGACAGACACTACACACGAAGTCGTTATGCCGCGCCTGGGCCTGACCATGACCGAGGGCACGATCATCGAATGGCACAAGGCCAACGGCGAGCATGTAAACCAGGGTGAGCTGCTGTTCACGTTTGAGAGCGAAAAAGCCGCACTGGAACTCGAAGCGCCGGTCAGCGGCATATTACAGATTCTCAAGCCAGCGGGCGAAACCGTGCTGGTCAATACGCCGGTCGCGGTGCTGGCAGCGGGGCGAGCGTCTGCACAATCCGCGCCCCAACCGCCGGCGCAAACCACCGCTTCAAGTCATTGGACTGCATCCCCGAAGGCGCGCGCGCTGGCACACGAACGCGGAATCATGCTGGACGGCGTTACCCCCGGAAGCGGGCCGCGCGGCATGATCGTCAGCGCCGACTTGGACGGGATCGCAGCTGCGACGACCGCCGCCGAGCCATTGAAAGCCAGCCCGTTAGCGCGGCGTATCGCCGACGAAGCCGGGATCGACCTTGCCAGCGTCACCGGGACCGGTCCGCGCGGGCAGATCACGCGCGGCGACGTGGAGCAGGCGCTCGCCGCACCCGCTGCCACAGCGCCCGCGTCAGCGTTCACAGAATCCAGCGGCGATATCCGCGCCCTGACCGGGCTGCGCGGCATCATCGCCGAACGGCTCTCACAGGGCTGGCGCGAGCGCCCGCAGGTCACGCTGACCACCGACGCCGACGCGACTAACCTGGTTGCAGCACGTGAACAGGCAAAAGCCGAGCTTGGCGAAAAGGTCGCGTATGATGCGCTGCTGGTCGCGCTGGTGGCGCGGGCGCTGCACGAGTTCCCCTACATGAACGCGCAGTTGACCGAAAGCGGCTTGCAGGAAATGCCACAGATCAACATCGGTGTGGCGGTGGATACCGCGCGCGGGCTGCTGGTCCCAGTCGTGCGTGACGCGGACCGGCTGCGCATCGCCGAGATCAACCACGCACTGCGCGACCTGGCGCAGCGTGCGATTGAGGGCCGCAGCCAGCCCGATGACCTGACCGGCGGAACCTTCACGATCACCAACCTGGGCATGTACGGCATTGATGCGTTTACGCCGATCATCAACCCGCCGGAGT
>CAZMNL010000035.1:0-14536 GCA_964567525.1 uncultured Anaerolineaceae bacterium | reverse complement strand
TAAAAATATCGTGCTGCTTCCAGGTGCTATCCAGGCTGGCAACCATGCCGATAAGCCCCTGGTCCGGTGCGATATCCAGTTGGGCACGGAATACGCGCGAGTCACTCGCATCGTAGGCGCTGAAGTTCACGCCATCCGGGATCACGGCCAGGTTGGGGCAGTCGTGCGCGCGGAACACTTCCGCGATATAGTCCGACATCGTGACAATCTGCGCGGAGAGCGCGCTCATGTACGCGACCAGTTCGGGATCGGGTTTGGGGAACTGCACGCGGTACCGGCTGCCAATCGCCTCTTTGATGTGCCAGATATGCGGCACACCTTCTGCCTGGGCCGCCAGCGCCCCGGAGAGCGTCATCGCCGTGCCGGAATGCACCACGTCGATTCGCCAGTCCGCGATCAACTGCCGGATGGCGCGCACGTCACGGGGCAGCGTGATCCCGCGCCGCCGTTCTCCGAAGCGTTTCGCCCACCGCCGCGCCTGGCCTAAGCTCATATCCACACGCCACCAATGCAGCGGCGCGAGATGCACACCCTCAAACAGCGGGCAAATACGTTCTAGCTGCGTCTCGCTTCCCGGCGGGATGATCGCATAGGGCAAAAATTCATCGCGCGGGAGCTGCGGCAGGAACTCGTAAATTCCCGCCGACGCGCCGCCCCCCATTGCATTGAGCACGTAGAGGATACGATAGGGTGGGGTCATTGGCCGCTGCTATCAAGATGCGCTTTAAACGCGGCCAGCGCGTCCGGCGTGCCCATGTCCCACATCTCGGTGACTTCGGAGATCGTCACCAGCCAACCGCGCGCGATATATTTCTGGTAGACCGGGATCACGTAGTATTCGCCGCGCGTTTTTTCCTCATCACGGATCATCTCTTCACCGATCTCGACGAACTGGCGACCGTTGGCGAAATAGTACATGCCCGTGCTGGCGTGCCTGGAGATGCGCACCTTCTCCGCCACCTCGACCACGCGCCCGGTTTCGTCGGTGCGTGCGAAACTCCAGCGGTCGCCGGGCATATCGGCCACCGAGATGATCCCGGCGCAGTCCGCGCTGCGCTCCGCGATGTGGCGGCCCAGGTCCGAGGCGACATAGGTATCGCTGCTGATAATCAGCACGTCTTCGTCGCGGTTGATCACGTCGCGCGCGGCCAGCACGGTGCAAAGCTGTCCCTCGGTCACGTCCGGCAGCGTGATCACGTCCGCGCCGAACGTATCCTGCAACCACGTTACCACACCATACTCGGCATCGTGTTCTTGCAGCACGACAAAAACCAGCCGCGAATACGCGATCCCGGCGATGCTTTTGAGCGCCCATTGCATCATCGGCGCACCGTTGATGTCGATCAGCGGCTTGGGGGTGGTGACTCCCGCATCGGCAAAGCGTGATCCCCGTCCCGCCATCGGCACGATAATGTTCATGGCAAATCCCCCTCGCGTATATCGCCGTCCACCATCAGCGCGACATAGTGCTCGAGCTGCGCCATATCGACGGTCAGGTCGCTGTTGATGTGGCGTTCCCCGGCCAGTATCCAGTAAAACTGCTGGCCCAGCGCATGAGTCATCAAATAGAAATGCGGGTGGGGATGCGCGTTGATGAATTCCAGCAGCGCAATCGGGCCGGAAAACAGGATATTGGTATTGCCCGCGCCATGTGGGGCAACGATGTTTTTCGCCCCGTGCAACAGCGTCACCTGCTCGCGGTAGCTCATGTACTCCAGCGCGTAAGGTTTGAAGCCGAAGCGCGACAGGTAATCAAGCACCTCGTCCTCGTTGAGCACAAAGCGCTTGCGGGCATGTCTGCGCGTGATGTAGATATTGTGTTTGGGTTCCGGTTCGGGCGGGAGATCATACGCCGCGAAAAAACGCCCGCGTATATAGTCCAGGTGTGGCGGCGGGATGAAGGCCGATGCTTTGAACGTGACACAGTTGGACAGCACAAAATTCTCGACTTCGACCCATTCACTCTGCGGATGTTCTACTGTAACGTTTTCCGGTAGGCAGATATCGAGCATTTCCTGCCACACCGGTGGCAGGTCTGAGGGCATCAACAACGTGATCGGCTTGCCCACCTGCTGCAAGGAATACAGGCGCGGCAAGCACTCCACCAGCCAGTGATAGTAACCACCGGCGTAGACGGTCCAGATCGTCGAATATGTCCCTTTGAGCCGCGGAACGTTGCGCGGGACCGGCGATTGGTAAATGGACTGGTGCCGCAAGCGCCCTGGAGTCATGGCCGATTCCATCAAGAACCGGTTGTCCGGCGTGGTGGTTGCCCCGGTGGGAATGTGCAGCTTCGCCCCTTTGATCTCGCACGTAAACACGTCCCCGCGCTGGTAATGCCCGTCGGTGAGTTCGGTCGCCATCGACAGATAACGTAGGTAGTAGCCGTCCGTGATCTGGCCCTGCACCGTCTCGGCATGGACCCGGTAATCGGTACAGCCGTCGTAGAGCGGGAATTTGGGGTTATCTATATAGGTTCCGTTGATGCGCACGATCTCCGAAAGATAGCGCCCAGGGAACAGGTCAGCGCGCACCTGCTTAAATATCTTTGTGGCCCGCGCGCGCAGCGGAGAAAGTATTTTGCGCAGTTGGCGGTACCGGTCCAGCGTGTCGTTGGTGCTCATCAAGTTCTTACCTGCCCGTCACTCACCAGGTGCTAACGCAGTTTGGCGTGCGCTGCGAGTTGTTCCTCGGACACGCCGTCCCAAGCCATAAAACGCATCGCGCGGTCATCCAGATACACATCGGCGTTGGGCTTGCCGAAGTAAATTTCATCGTATTCAATCGCGTATTGGTCGAGCCAGTCCAGCGTCAGCTTGCCGACGTTCTTCATGACACGGCCCAGGTTGCTCTCGCAGGTCGCCATATTGCGCGCGGTCAGGATAATGACATAATGCCCGGCGGCGCGCAGTGCGCGGATACGCTCGGCTGCGCCGGGCAGCGGTTCCAGGTCGGCGTAAGTCTGGTCAGGCTGCTTGATCGGGCAAATCGTCCCGTCAAGGTCAATCACGATGCGCATGGAACACCTCGTTTAGTTGTCTGATTCCGGTCAAATACATCATCAGTTGGCGTTCGGGATAGTCACTGTGCAGCGGGCCTATCGAGATAAAGATCAAGCCCTCAATCAGGCGGATATCTTCCAGACAGTAACCGGCATCTTCCACCAGCCGGTCAAAGAGCGTGCCCACGACCTTGCTCGTACCGTTGGCGAACACCTCGGCGCTGAACTGCCCCGGCGCGAGTTCCGTCACGCTGAACATATCCGCCACGATGTAATCATACAAGCCGCACACGCTGTGACGCAGCTTGGCGATATCGTAGCGCGGATCGCCGTAAATGCCGCTAATCCCGAAGCGCCCGCGCGGGTCGATCAGGCGAATAATCTGGTTGTTGATGTCAAACAGGATATTCGAGAAACATAGATCGCCATGTACCGCGCAGACCGGCACATCCTGGGTCAGCCGCGCGCTGTGGGCGGTGATGCGGTCGTGCAGAGGCGCGATATTCTGGTACTCGCGCCCGTTAATCGTCAGGGTATCGCGGCTGAGCAGCGTTTCCCAAAAGGTCGACTGCGCGCGCAGCGTCTCGATGCGCTCCCAGGTTTTGTCGCAGTAGATCGCGGCGATATGTTCGGGGGCCAGTTCGCCGGGATAGCGCCGGAATTCGTCGTGAATGCGGAAAATGCGCTTGAGGATCGACTGCCACGTATCGGCGTGCAGGTCGCTGTAGACGTACAGTTCGGCCAGGTCGGGATAGCCGTAATATTCCTGCACGATGCGAATACGCCCGTTGAGTTCGTCGTGACTGACAATACGCGGAGTCAGCACGCGCAGGTCGCCGGGCAGTTGCAGGTACCAGTTTAACTCATCGCGTAGTTTCTGGTTGTTCTCGCTGACTTTGGTGATCGTGTTCAGCACCGGGTCGATAGTCAGCGAATTGAAGTGACGCGGGCGCAGCAGGCGGCGGCGCGCATCGACCAGGTTATCAATGTTGCCGAAATCGTACCATTCGCTGACTTCGCACGCCCGGATCGGGTACTTCATGCCGTAGCTGCGCAGCACGTCGCTAAGCTGCGTTTCGCCGTTGGCGACGCTGGTTTTTACGCAGGCGCGCAGATAGTCCCCATGCGCCAGGTGATAGTAGCCCGCCAGCGCCAGTTTGGGATCGAGCGCGATTTCCTGCTTGTCGGCGTAGTCGATCACCTCGTGATTGTGGTTGGTCAGGGCCAGGCACCAGCGCCGCGACTCATCGACTCGCCCCACGTACACAAAATCCTCGTCGCTATGATACTCATCCCGGATCAGGGTGTCGCCCAGTACGATTCGCACCAGCCCATCACCCGCTGCCATCGTCAGCCCGGCTCGCAGCGACTGTACAATCGTGCCTTCCTGTTCCAACTCGCAGATCGTGACCTGCATCCGCCGCGAGTATGCGCGCATGAGAAAGTTTTTTAGGCGCACATCCTGCGCGCGCACAACCACGACCGGGTCAAGAATGCTCTTTGCGATCAGGTCATCGAGAATCCAGGCGATCACGGGTTTGCCGTTGATCGGGATCATGGCGTTGGACTGGTTGGTACCGACCGGCAAACTGGAATAGTTGATCGGTCCGCCGCAGAGGATGATCGTAGTTGGTGCCAATTGATCAGTAATCACAGAAACGCTGCTCTTCAATCCACAACACCATTACAATTGAAAAAATACGCTAACGGCGGACATGCCGGATCATGACAGAATAAAATCCGGTTCTGTTGCAAAAAATGGTGACCAAAAGCCGATCGGCAGGAAGAGGTCAAACAGACACCAGGAGTTTACACGGCTAATCCAAACAGTCCGGCGATGAACTGATTCTGTGCTTGACTATCCGCTTTTTCAACGCCTTCGATTTGTCCCTTCCTGATCATGTGCATGACTTCGTAAGTTGGAGGTGAATCACGCGCGTTGTGATAGGAGGGTACCCGCTCGCGAATTTTTTTGCAACAGAACCGGATTTTTTACACCTCCGGGAATTGTGGGGGTGAGAACGCTCCCATATTTGGAGGAGGATTGTAATTAAGTGGTATTTTCTCAAAAAAGATGTACTCGTATTTCGGTCAATGTGTGATAGACTGTTTTCGAACGCATATGTATGATTTTGCTCTACGTTCATGCTAGTTCGGCTAAGGGCAATATGTACAAGAACGACACAGGTTTTGGCCCAGGCTCGAACTATTGAGTATCAAAGGAAGGAGGTCATCCACACATAGTATACGTGTTATGTAGTTTTCATTAGAAGACCCCACTTGCTACCAGTGCGGAGTCTGAAATCTCTCTCAATGTTTAATTTTTCACCAGGAGAATAAGTGCAATGAAGTTTAACCGTGTTACCATTGTTTCAATACTTCTTGTTCTGTTGATGGCGATCTCAACTGCGCCGTCAATCGCCCAGGACAGCTTGCCCCGCAACGAAACGCTGTACTTCAACGGTCAGCAATGGAGTGCGGTTGTTGGCTGGAATCCCTACTCCAACAATAATAACAACGCCATGGCCATCGCTCAGCAAGACAACGCTCGCGTTATCATGTTTGAGACGCCCTACCTGTACAACATGCTCGACGGGCAGATGTATCCGCTCCTTGCTGATGGTCCGTATGAATGGAACGAGGACCGTACCGAGATCACCTTCAAGCTCAAACCTGCTGCGCGCTGGAGCGATGGCACTCCGGTGACGGCGGAAGACATGGCTTATACCTGGCTCACGCATGTCACCTACAACACCCCGACCGGCGCGGCCAACGTTGATTACGTTGAGGATATTGTCGCGGTTGACGATCACACCGTTATTGTCAGGGCGAAGCTTGATGAGAACGGCGTTGCAGTTAACCCGCTGCTCGTAGAGGCTTACCTCAGCACCAACTACATCATCCAGAAAGCCTGGACCCAGACGCTGGAAGAGCGCGCGGGTAACGATCCTACTGCGCTGCTTGCGGATACCGCCGAGGACGTGGTTTACTCCGGTCCTTACCACAAGCACATTGCCAACGAGGAAAAGGTTGTCTATGTACGTGATGACAACTACTGGGGCCAGGACCCCTCCATGTGGGGCAAGCTGCCGGTTCCCAAGTACCTCGCACACAATATTTTCGCGGACAATGCGGCGGGCACCACGGCGCTGAAGGCCGGCGAGGTAGATGTCAGCCAGCAGTTCAACTCCAACGTTCAGGACCTCTGGATGGAAGACAATCTGGCAATTTCCACCTACCTGCCCGAAGCTCCTTACGGCATTGGCGCGAGCCTTCCCACCGCCTTCTACAACCTGACCGGCTCTTCGTTGGGCCTGGACAATGTCGCGGTCCGCAAAGCGATTGCGATTGCCGTCGACTACCCCACCATCATTGCCAACGCCATGACCAACCAGTCCGCCACCTTTGAGCAGGTTCCGCGCTCACTGATGAACCCGACACCGGGCGAGCAGGCGCTCTACGACCACGACGCCGTGGCCGACCTTCAGTGGGTTGGTAACGACATCGAAGGTGCCAAGGCACTGCTCGACGAGGCCGACATTGTTGACACCGATGGCGACGGCTGGCGTGAATTGGACGGTCAGAAGTTGAGCTACGTCGCGACCTGTCCGAACGGCTGGTCTGACTGGCAGGCGGCTATCGAAGTTGTTGCTGCTGCGGGTAAAGAAATCGGTATCGACATCACCACCAACTATCCTGAGTGGGGCGTGTACCAGACCGTTGTCACCAAATCGGATGAGCCGCTGCCTGCGGGCTACGACATCTTCATGATGTGGAGTGATGGTGCTGGCCCGACCCAGCCTTGGGGCCGTATCCGCAAACTGCTAAGCTCCGAATTCATTGGTATGCCCAGCAACTGGAACGGCAACTGGGGTGCCTACTCCAACGCCGAGGTTGACGCGCTGATCGAGTCCATCCCGACCGAAACTGATGAAACCCAGTTGAAGGATACCTACACGGAACTGGTCCGCATCTACATGACCGATGTTCCTTCCTTCACGCTCATGTACCGTCCGCAGTCCTTCCACACCGTGAACGAAAGCGTCTGGACTGGCTTCCCGTTCGATGGTGATGGCAGCGAACCGCCCATTCCGCCGCTGAACTGCACGGATGGTTGGGCTATCGCATGTCTCTATAACCTGGAACTCGTCAATCCGTAAGCTTGTACAGGTGACAGTCACTTCATAACGTCGGGCCTTGTCTCCGGAACCCAAAACCGGGACTGATCCCGCGAGGTGACTGTCACCTCATTGTTGTCTCCCATCGAATTCATTGAGGAGCGGTGCGGTGAAAGAGTATCGAAATTATTACCTTAAGAAATTAGGATGGTTCATGGTCACCCTGGTGGCTGCATTCATACTAAATTTCATCCTGCCCCGACTCATGCCGGCAGACCCGGTAGCAGGCATTGTCGCCCGGATGGCTCAGGGCCAGTCCAACGCTACCGGGGTTCAGGCCGTCTATGAGCAATATACAGAATTGTTTGGCACCGACAAACCCTTGATCGAGCAATTCTTCATCTACGTCCGAAATGTATTTCGTGGTGATTTTGGCTACTCGATCAGTGAATACCCGCGAACGGTCGCAGATGTCATTCGAACATCTATCGGGTGGACGATTGCGCTGCAATTTCCCGCCATCATTGTCGGTTGGATTCTAGGAAATACCCTCGGTGCTCTGGCCGCGTACCTCAAGGGGGGCTTTGACAAAGTGCTGTTGCCCCTTAGCATTTTCCTCAGCAATGTCCCCGCCTTTGGTATGGCCATCGTTTTATTGGTGATCTTCGCCGTCGATCTGAAATGGTTCCCCGTATCCGGTGGCTATGGTTTCGACATGATTCCTAATACCAGTTGGGAGTTTGTATGGTCAGTAATTGTTCATTATCAACTGCCATTTTGGTCGATTGTGTTGATTACCATCGGCGGCCAGGCGATTGGAATGCGTTCCATGGCTATCTACGAGTTGAACGCAGATTATGTCAAGTATGCGCGCTTCCTGGGCATCAAAGATCGCAAAATTATTCGCTACGTCTTCAGAAATGCGATGCTGCCCCAGATCACGGGTCTGGCGCTGTCTCTTGGGACCATGCTATTTGGTGCGTTGGTTGCTGAAATTATCTTCAGTTACCCTGGGCTTGGCAATACCATTTTGACCGCGGTATTAGGAGGGGATTACCCGTTGATTTCGGCAGCGACTTTGATGATCACCATTATGGTGTTGGTGGCATTTTTTGCCCTTGAGATTGTCTACGGGTTGATTGACCCGCGCATTAAAGCCGCTCAATCGGAATAAGCGGAGAGACAACCATGAAACATTTACTTCAACAAATTTTTCGCTCAGGAAAATTCCTCGTCGGCTTTGGAATTTTCATGATAATTTTACTGACAGTCTTGATCTACCCGCTGTTTGTAAAAGACGAGCCATTGAAGACCCTCAGCCGGGGAACGTTCCTGCCTCCGGGGGTCTATGTGAATATCTACGACAGCATGGGGTTTTCCACCCACTACACCCTGCTTCTGGATGAAGCCACAAACCGGCGTATCGCCAGTAAGCTGGGCGAGCAAGACCGCCAGGCGATGAAGGAATGGCTCGTCGCCATGAATATCCCGGAAGACACGATTGATATCCAGGATACTGCCCAACTAATCGAACTCTGGCTCAATAACTTCGACTCCACTGCACGCATCCCCGGCATGACGAACGCGGATCGAAATTACTACATCCGCCTCACTAGTTCCCTGGACGGGCTTCTCTCTACTGAAAACGCGATTGTTGCTGTCAAGAATCAAGAAACGGATCAGCTTGAGGAAAAGTACGTCATCAACCAGACCGACTATGTGAACATCGGCGAAGTGCCGAATGTTCGCGTCTTGCCCCTTGGCACAGATAACTTTGGCCGTGACGTGCTGACTGAACTGATAAGCGCTACCGGCGTCTCTCTGAGGATAGGGTTTGTCGCGGGAGTTGTTGCGACTTCAATCGGTCTGTTTCTTGGCATGGTTTCAGGGTATGTCGGTGGATTTGTGGACGATCTGATCATGTTTATCACCAACCTGTTCACCGTCATCCCCGGTTTTGTGCTGCTAATCCTGATTTCATTCAGCATCGGGCAAGATAAACGTGGAGCCTTAACGATTGCCGTGGTCATTGGGCTGACCTCCTGGGTCTGGACCACTCGTGCAGTCCGTGCCCAGGTGATGTCACTTCGCAACCGTGATCATGTCAACCTGTCAAAACTGTCTGGACATTCTATTGGCCATATCCTTTTGACAGACATTCTGCCCTACATTGCTTCCTACGTGGTTATGGCGCTAATCTTGCAGATCTCATCCGCTATTTTGGCTGAGGCCGGGCTGTCCATCCTGGGTCTGGGACCCAGAACGACGGACGTCCCCACTCTGGGGCTGATGATGAGATGGGCGTTAATTTACCAGGCGCATGTCCTGAACAAATGGTGGGCGATCTTGCCCGTAGTTCTCGTGATCGCCTTGATTTCATTCTCGATGAACCTGATGAATACAGGGCTTGACCAGGTGTTCAACCCGGCATTGAGGGAATAAGTGATCAGATGTCAAGAGTCGTCTTAGAAGTCAATGAACTGACAACGAACTATGTCACCCGGTTCCGGGAAAATATTTATGCTGTTGATCGTGTTTCCCTCAAAGTTGAAGATGGAAAATCGTTAGGCATTGCTGGCGAATCAGGTTGCGGGAAATCAACGCTTGCACTCAGTCTGATGGGGTACTACTTCCCGCCATTGTATTATTCCAGCGGGGAAATCATCATCGATGGTCAAGACATTACGGGCATGGACCCGGATCATGTTCGCAAAACCATCTTAGGAAACGAAATTTCATATATCCCCCAGGCCGCAATGAATGCCCTGAATCCTACGCAGAAGGTCATCCACTTGATTGAGGATGTCATACGGGCACATCATCCAAAAACATCCAAGAAAGCGATTTACGAACTCGCCAGGGAACGTTTCGAACTATTGGGTCTGCCACCGGGAGTGCTGCAAAAATATGCCGTCGAGCTATCCGGCGGTATGAAGCAGCGTACCGTGATCGCCACCTCGGTCATTCTCTCGCCCAAAGTACTGATCGCCGATGAACCATCCTCCGCGCTTGATGTGACCTCGCAAAAGATGGTTATCAAAATGATTATGGACTTGATGGAAAAAGGGATCATCAAAGCCTTAATCTTTATTACGCATGAACTTCCCCTGCTTTACAACGTGACCGACGATATCATGGTCATGTATGCCGGGCAGATCGTGGAAAGAGGGTCAGCCCACGAAGTTGTCTTCGACCCCATCCACCCCTATTCTAAGGCGCTCATGGGATCGATTATCGTACCGGAAGCAGGTCTGCGGGATGTCAAGCTGACGGCTATCCCTGGCACGCCGCCTAACCTCAAGAAGCCGCCATCCGGATGTCGCTTTGCGGAACGCTGTAAGTTTGCCAGGCCAGAGTGCCGGGCAATCTCGGTCAATCTGCGTGAGGCTGGCCCCGGACGCGCCTATCGCTGCATCGTACCCGAAGAAGACCTGAGAAAGGCTTACGAACGTGAACGCTGAGATGAAAACTGACACGGCCATACTGAGTGGCAAAGGGCTTACTAAAGTCTTCGGTTTTGGAGTCCAGCGAACCGTTGCGGTTGATCACGTTGATTTCAGCTTCAAAAAAGGCGAAGTCATCTCGATTGTTGGTGAGTCGGGCAGCGGAAAAACCACGTTAGCCAAAATGTTGCTGGGGCTGATCAAGCCCACTGAAGGCGAGATCTATTTCGAGGGCCAACTGCGCGACATCCGCTCACAGAAAAAGAAGCGGGAATACTGGAAAAACATCCAGGCCATCTTCCAGGACCCGTTTTCTTCGTACAACATCTTCAGGAAGGTTGACACGGTGCTGCTAGATTGTATTCGGATGCGTGGCGGTCGCTGGCTCTCCTACGACCAGAAACGCGAAATGATGCAAGAAGCGTGCAGCTTTGTCAATTTGAAGTTTGACGAATTAACTAACAAATATCCCTTTGAACTGTCTGGCGGACAGCAGCAGCGCGTGATGATTGCGCGTATTTTTTTGCTGAAGCCGAAAATCTTGCTGGCCGATGAGCCTACCTCAATGATCGATGCCTGTTCGCGCGCGACTATTCTGGACATGCTGATGGAACTGCGCAACGAAATTGGCATGACGCCGATTTTCATCACGCATGATATCGGACTGGCTTACTATGTGTCGGACAGCGTCTACATCATGGAAAATGGCAGATTCGTTGAAAGCGGTTCTGCTGATGAAGTAATTTTGAACCCGAAAGAGGCGTACACTAAACGCTTGCTCAATGATGTTCCAAAACTGCATGAAGAGTGGGATCTTTCAACCGTATGAGGGACTATGCACTTCGCCTCACTCCCAACGCGACCGCAGGGCGCGCGCGCTCCAACCTTCGGAGAGGGGACTTGATCGATTTTCGCCTCCGCCTCTCCAACTTGATTGGAAAGACCCTCTCTTCACTCGTAGGGATACCCGGTTCTCACAACTGGTGGTTCAATTCGGCCAGCGCGGGATACATCTGCTGGTAAAGTTGGAAGCGTGTAGTATACGCTTGTTGGAGTATTGCATTTGGGGTGATGTATTTCTCAAACGTGACCGAAGCATTTGCTGCTGCGTGCAGATCGTCAAAACATCCTGCACCGACGCCAGCTAACAAGGCGGCCCCCCAACAGGCCGCTTCAGTCACACGCGGCACGGCAACCGGAATCCCGGTTATATCCGTTTTGAGCTGCGTCCACAGATCAGAACGTGCCCCGCCACCGATCGCGCGCAGTTCGTCGATTTCCACCCCGCCCGCTTTAAGTAAATCGAGATTGGCGCGCAGCTCAAAGGTCAAACCTTCGAGGATCGCTTTGGCGATTTGCTTTTTGGTCGTGCCAAAGGTCAAACCGAGAATGGTCCCTTTCGATTGCGTGTCAAATGTGGGCGTACCACTTCCTGCGAAATGCGGCAGAATCAGCAGGGAAGTTGGTCCGGGGGGCACATTGTGCAGAATCAGGTCGTAGGCATCGACATTTGTTTCGTGTGCCTGCTGTACTTCCAGCTCGCACAGGGTGTCGCGGAACCAGCGCAGCAACAGCCCCCCGCTATGATTAAGTGTCATGGCAAGATACAAACCGGGCACGACGTGCGCGTATACCGAGATATTGCCTTTGTAAAACGTCGAATTTAACGCCGGATCGCTCAGTACGACTTCAACGACTTCCGCCGTACCGGTGGATACCATCGCTCGCCCCGGCTGCACCAGTCCAACCCCCAACGCGCCGCAGGCCTGGTCATGCCCGCCGGTGACGATCAACGGTGGCGCATCGAAACCCAACTCGGCGGAGAGATCGGTGCGCATCAACGCGACCGGCGTGCCGGAGCACTGTACCGGGGCCAGCCGCGCCGGATCGAGTTCCAGCCAGCCGAGGATCGGTTCTGACCAGCGATGCGCGCGCAGGTCGTACAACTGCGTGCGCGAAGCAAGGCACTGGCTGATGGCCGGTTGGCCGGTTAGCTTGTTGGTGATGAAGTCCTCATAGAGCAAAAATCGTGTGGCGCTGTGCCAGATATCCGGCGCATGTTCTTTCAGCCACAGCAGCTTGGGCAGCGTGTTAATCGTGTGGACCGGCATCCCGGTGTGCTCAAACAACCACTCCGCGCCAAACTGCTGGCATAACGCGGCGTTTTGCGCGTCTGTGCGCGTATCCATCCCCAGGATCGCGGAGCGCAGCGCCTGTCCGGATGCGTCCACCGGGATAATCGCTTCTCCCTGCACCGAAAGACCGATCGCGGCTGCATCGCGCACGCCGGAACGCACTACGACCTCGCGCAGCGCATCCTGTACCAGCACCCACACATGCTCTGCATCCTGCTCGGCCCAGGTCGGTTGTGGAAAATCCACCGCGTATTCGCGCGCGGCGGTTGCCAGTAGTGACCCGCTATCCGTGAACAGGGCGGCTTTACATCCGGTCGTGCCGATGTCCAAACCGATCAGGTGCATGGAGTAATCTCCTCGCGTTTGCGTCTTAGGTTTCGCCATAAAAGTAAATATCCCATCCCCTTCCCTCAAGGAAGGGGACCTTAAAAAGTGGCTGTAGGAAGACATCAAACAGGCGAATTATTTCTGTGGATCGACCTTACATCCTGTCAGGTATTCTGAATCGCCACCTGATCGAGTTCGCGCACCAGGTCGGCTTCGGCAATCTCACCCCGCGTCCAGGCGTCTTGCAAGCGCCGCAGCGTGATGGCAACCGAGTCTTCGGGAAGTTTGACATCATCGTAAGTAATCACGTCGCCCTTTTTCACCGGGCGGGTGATTTCGGCATCTTTCGCAATGCCGACCGGCAGCGCATTCATTTGCGCCGCATGATCGTAACAGTCGGTCATGCAGTAGTGAGTGTGGCCGCCGATCCGTTCCAGCATACGCCCCGGTTCGAGGTCGGTCTTGGCAACGGCGACGACTTCGGCGGTCAGTTTTTCCAGCGGGGCCATTGTGGATTTGCCCTGCACAACGGCTTGCAGCACCGAAAGCGGTACTTCCATGCTGCACAGGTGGAACGGGCGCAGCAGTACATAGTTGGGACCATGCCCCATATCGCGTAGGATCAGTGCTTCGCGCAGACGCGCCTTATCCGTTGTGAAAACCAGGAATACACCCGGCTTGAGATCGCCGATCACGTAATCGACCACGCCGTAACGGTTGAGCACACCGCCATTTTCTTTGAGATCGAACACCTTCTTAAGATCGGCGATGTCGATCGGCGGGCCGTGCATCCCGAACGTATCGGGAACCAACCCGGTCGCGTTGGCGACACAGGCCATTTCGATCTCGGTCTTGGAACCGTCCACAAATTCGATCAACATTTCGGGCGTCAGGCCGCGCCGCGCGGCTTCGTCGGCCAGGTCTTCGGGCACGGCGTCACGGTTGAGCGGGTTGTTTTTGCCTTTGCCTGCCGCGATGATCGTCAGGCCCAGCGCGGTCGCAAAGTCGAACAGTTCATACAGGGCGGTCGGTTCATCCCCCGCGCCGACCGCATAGATCACGCCGCGCTGCCGGGCGTACCATGCCAGCAGTGGCCCGACGGTAATATCCATTTCCACGCTCATCGTGATGATGTGCTTGCGTTGGAAGATCGTGCGCAGCGTGGCGCGCGCGTTGAGATAGCGCCGGCGGCGCTCCGCATCGTCCAGCGTTACAAGGATTTGCGCGACTTTGACCCGGTGCGGGCGCAGCGCCTCCTCATAGGCGTGCACCAGACGCGACTGACCCGCGGCGGCGGCGGCCTGCTTTTCTTCGAGCCTCAGCCGCCCCTCCAGGCCGAGCGCGCGCCGGCCGAGCGCGACGGCGCCGGATGATACGATCACAACGTCTTTGTCCTCGGCGCGCAAGGCGACAACATCCTCCGCGAGGCTCGCCAGCCACTCGGCGCGCACGTCGCCCGCCTCGTTGATCAGCAACGCCGAGCCGATCTTTACGACGACCCGCCTCGCGGTC
>CAZMNL010000034.1:0-14563 GCA_964567525.1 uncultured Anaerolineaceae bacterium | reverse complement strand
AATAAACAAAGGAAGCTGCGTATGTCGTTCTGGGGTGGACGCAAACAGGAAGAAATAACTCAATCGCCAGGCAATCCCGGCGCACATTTCCCCTCTGGCGCGTCTTCACGCCACCCAGCCGGGTTCGAAACGCTCCTGGGCAGTAACGCAACCCTGCGGGGCGATCTCAAGAGTCAGGGCAATGTACGGCTGGATGGCACATTCGAAGGCACGCTGGAAATTGACGGTAATGTCCTGGTTGGCGAAACGGCCAAGATCACCGCCGACGTACACGCTAAAAACGTCTCGATTGCCGGGGCGGTACGCGGAAATGTCAGCGGCAAGAAGGTGCAGATTTTGCGCACCGGGCGCGTATGGGGTGATATTACGGCAACGGCCATTTCAACTGAAGAAGGCTGCTTCATCGACGGCAAAATCACGATGATCACTCACGATGCTGCGCAGACCTTCGACCAGAGCGCCTTTCCCGTGCCTGAAATCCCGGTCTTTGACGCTGATCCGGCCCTCGCTGAACCCGATGCAGACGAGACTGCCGAACACGAAACCGGCGAAAATACCCCAGCCTCTCCCTGAAAAAAACGGTGGCACGGGCTTTGGTCACATACTCACTTGATGATATAATCAGCGTAAGAAGCCATAATGACGTTCATCATTTACTGTCGGGACCTTGTGGAAGAGTCAGGATCACGTAATGATAAAGGTATTCATTGATAGCATTCGAGTCAGCCTGATGTCGCAATTACGGGTCGTTATTCTCAAAGACCCGTTAAGCGGGCGCTACCTGCCTATTTTCATTGGGCCATGCGAGGCTGAAGCCATCGCCATGAAACTGCAAAACGTGAACCTGGAACGCCCGATGACTCACGACCTGCTCAAGTCGCTTATTGCAGAATTGGGCGGCGAAGTCCAGCACATTGTCGTCAACGACCTGCGCAACGATACCTTCTACGCCCAGATCGTAATCGACCAGGATGGGCAAACGCGCGAGATCGACTCGCGGCCCAGCGACGCTATCGCGCTCTCCGTCCGGCTGGATGTGCCGATCTACGTGGCGAAAACGGTCATGGACCGCGCCGGGATCACGGCGGAAGAAGATGTTGAAAGCGCCCCGCCACCGTCCGCACCTGCCAGTACCGAGCAAGACACAGGCGAGGGCCGCCTGAGCGTGTTTGAGGACTTTCTCGAATCACTCGATCTCGACGATCTTGAGTCCGACAACGACGAAGATAACGACTGATTCGCTCACAAGATTAAACACGACCTGAGCGGGGCGGCTTGATCACAGGCAGCCCCGCTTTTGGGCCTGATGCGCGTACCAACTCATTTTTACCAGGATACAAACGAATCATGAGCCAGGACTCTGTCATTCAGCCGCCTCACAGTGTAGAAGCGGAAGAAGCCGTTATCGGATCAATCCTGATCAACTCGGAAGCGTTGTTTGAGGTCGCCGCTTTTCTACAGAGCGAAGATTTCTACATCGTCAAAAACGGTTGGGTATGGCAGGCGATTGTCAGCCTGCATGACCGCAACGAACAGATCGACTACCTGACAGTGGTCGAAGAACTGCGCGAACAGGGGCATCTGGACGAAATCGGCGGCCCGGCGTATATCACGTACCTGATCAATCACACCCCCTCCACGATCTACACCGAAACGTATGGGCGCATCGTCGAACGCACCGCGATCCGCCGTCGGATGCTCAGCGCCGCCAGTGAGATCGCACGGCTGGCGCACGAGGAAGAAACCGACATCAACGACGTAATCGACCGTTCCGAGTCGGCATTGTTCGCCGTCACCGAACGGCGGTTGAAAACGGAAATCGTGCCGATCCGTGACGCGCTGAATGAGTATTACGACCGGGTCGAGTTCCTGTATAACCAGAATGTCGAATCGCTCGGCGTGCCCAGCGGTTTCACCGACCTGGACACGCTGCTTGGCGGGTTCCAGAAATCCGACCTGTTGATCGTCGCGGGACGCCCCGGCATGGGGAAAACCTCCTGGCTGCTGAGCGTGGCACTCAATGCGGCGCGGGCCGGGGCGCGCGTGGCGATCTTTAGCATGGAAATGAGCAACGAGCAGATCGTGCAGCGCCTTGTGTCGTCGGAAACCGGCATCAGCACGCAAAACCTGCGCCTGGGCCAGCTTGATGAGCGCGAGTGGGGCCTGTTCGTCAACGCGACCGGCAATCTCGGCAAGCTGCGTATCTACCTGAACGACACCCCCGCCCTGACCCCGCTGCAACTGCGCGCCAAGTGCCGCCGGCTCTACAGCGAATACGGGCTGGACCTGATCCTGGTGGACTACTTGCAGTTGATGACCGCCGGAACCAGCCGCAACGACAACCGCGTACAGGAAATCAGTTTCATTTCGCGCAATCTCAAACAGCTCGCGCGTGAACTCAGCGTGCCGCTGCTGGCGGCGGCGCAGCTCTCGCGCGCAGTCGAGCAGCGTCAGGACAAGCGCCCGCAGCTCTCGGACCTCAGAGAAAGTGGTAGCATCGAGCAGGATGCCGACGTAGTGATGTTCATTTATCGCGACGAGGTTTACAATGAGAATACCGAGTACCCGAATCAGGCGGATGTGCTGGTCGCCAAACACCGCAACGGCCCGACCGGGATTATTTCGCTGTACTTCCGCAAGGAATTAACGCAGTTCGCCAACCTGAGCAAGGTGGGCGTGGACTTGGAAACGTATTGATGTGGGGTGACTGTTCGTGACTGATACGCAGGAATTCAATGGGTTCCCGCCGGGGAAAACCCACATGGTCAAAGTGCCGTCACAGTTTTTCAGCGAACTGCTGGGGGCCATTGATGACCTGGCGGAGATGAAAGTCACACTATACTGCTTCTGGGCCTTGCAGCAGCAAGAAGGGCAGTATCGTTATGTGCGGCTGAGCGAGGCGCTGAAAGATGCGCAGTTCGCCCAGGGGTTCGATCCTGATTCAGCGCAGGCCGCCGCACAGATACGCGCGGGATTCGCGGGTGCGGTGGCGCGGCACACGCTGCTGCACGTCAGCATTGACACCGTTGACGGGCAGGATACGCTGTACTTCATGAACACGGCCCAGGGCCGTAACGCGGTCCGGGCGATTGAGACCGGAGACTTCGTGCCCGGCGACCGGGAGACACCCATCGCGCTGGTGGTGGAACGCCCGAATATCTTCGCGCTCTACGAGCAAAACATCGGCCCGCTGACGCCGCTGATCGGCGATCAGCTTCGGGATGCGGAGGGCGAATACCCAGCCACCTGGATTGAGGAAGCGATCCAACTCGCAGTTGAGCATAACAAGCGCAACTGGAAGTACATCACCGCAATCCTGAAGCGCTGGCAGACGGAAGGGAAAGACAGTGGACAATCTAAGCGACCAACTCAAGCGGATCGCTACCGGTATATCGAAGGCGAATACTCCGACTACATCGAAACCTGATACGATGAACGACGTGCAAGAAACCTGCCCGATCTGCCATGGCACCGGATTGGTAACGCTTGATGTGGCAATCGGACACCCAGACTTCGGTAAAGCGTTTCCGTGCCGCTGCCAGCAGGCCACCATTGAGTCGCGCCGCCTGTTGCGCCTGCGCAGCCTCAGCAATCTGGACGCAGTCGCCGACAAGACCTTTCAGACGTTTGTGGTAGAACCAGCAGCCTACAACGTCGAACAACACGCACGACTGAACGCAGCTTACCAACAAGCCTGGCGCTACGCCAACGCCCCTACCGGGTGGCTCATCTTTCACGGCAGCTATGGCAGCGGCAAAACGCATCTCGCGGTAGCAATTGCCAATCACCAGATCACGTTAGGTCAGCACGTAATCTTCATGACCACCCCTGACCTGCTGGACCATTTACGCGCTGCGTTTGGGCCGGATACCGAGCTGCCCTATGATGAACTGTTCGACCGGCTGCGTAACGCCCCGCTGCTGGTGCTGGATGACCTGGGAACCGAAAGCCCGACGCCCTGGGCCAAAGAAAAACTTTTCCAGTTGATCAACCACCGCTATACGCATAAACTGCCGACGGTGATTACCACGAATGCCGATCTGGTAGAGCTTGACCCACGCATCCGCAGCCGCATTGGGGATTCGCAGCTTACCGATCACGTGGATATGCGGCTGCCCGACTATCGCCGCGCGTCTCAGTCGGTCGAGCGAGACATCTTCGATCTGAATTTATACAGCGATATGGTGTTTGAAACTTTCGATTTCCGTCACGATACGCTGCCTCAAAATGAACAACGTAACCTGCGAAATGCCTTCGAACTCGCGCGGGAGTATGCGCAGACACCGAAAGATTGGCTGGTCTTTTTAGGAGAACATGGCTGCGGTAAAACGCACCTCGCAGCCGCCATCGCCAACCAGCGTCACAATCAGTTTGGAGAAGCGGTCATGCTGGTGACAGTCCCTAACCTGCTGGACTATTTGCGCGCGACCTTTGGCCCCAAATCCAGCGGTGCGTATGCCAAGCGATTCTACGAAATCCGCTCCGCGCCGCTGCTGATTCTCGACCAGTTAGACCTGACAAACGCATCATCCTGGGCGCTCGAAAAGATTCGCCAGATCGTTGATCACCGCTACCTGACACATCTGCCGACCATTTTTACAACCACCCAGCCACTTGAAGAACTGGACCCAATGATACGCAGCCGTGTGCTTGACGAGCGCATTTCCCGCGTGTTTAGCATTCTCGCACCCGACTATCGCGGGGGGCGGCGCATTCGTCCGCAGACGCGGCGCTAAAACGCCAAACGCCCGGCTGCGTATCACAACCGGGCGTCGTTTATGATGGCTGTTTGTTTTTGACGGTGCTTACTGCTGCGGGCGCTCACCAAAGCGGCGTTCTTTGCCCGTGACCAACCGGATAATGTTGCTGCGATGCTGGAAAAAGACCATCCAGGTCACGATCATGTACAGCAAATACACCGGGTCAAACGCACCCAAAATGACCAGGGCGATAAATCCCAATGTCGCCACACCGAGCGCTGTCAGCACGCCCAGCGAGACATAACGTGTGAGCAGCACGATCAACGTACCGACCGCCAACGCTAACGCAACAACCAGCGTGGGCAGCAGCAGCAGCAGTGTTCCGCTGGCCGTCGCCGCACCCTTGCCACCGCGCAAACTGCCGGTGATCAGTGTGGCAACCAGCGACCAGTTATGGCCCGTAACCACCGAAATCGCGCCGAGCATACTGGCAAGCGCCTGATGATCGGGCAGCAGCAGCCGGGCAACGACAATCGCCACCACGCCCTTAGCCCCATCCAGCACCCATACCAGCCCGCCATACTGCCAACCACATGCTCGCGCCACATTGTTCGCGCCCATGTTCCCGCTGCCAACCGTGAAAATATTCACGCCTTTAGCCCGCGCAATCAAATACGCGGTTGGGAACGACCCGATGATATACCCCAACACAACGACCAAAACAACCATCTCTGGCTGCATATCTGCCATCCTTCTTATACCAACTGAACCCAGCATTGAGATGCTACTATGAAAACACCGGATTTGGCAATTCGATACGCCGAATTTGCTTTCAGAAAACCTCGACGGTAAAACTGTGTATATGTGGGACAGGCCGATTATGAGGACTTTACGTTGAATAACTTACGAGTGACAGATCACCCTAAAATTGTTGTCGTTGACGACGATCCCGAAATACTCAAGCTGATTACCATGCTGCTGCGCCGCATGGATGCTGAAGCCATCACCTTTTATAAACCGGATACGGCGCTTCAACACCTCGCCGAACATACAGCCGACCTCATCATTGTCGATTTAATGATGCCGGTTGTCAATGGCTTTGAGTTAATCCAGCATATTCGCCAACAAAATCGGCTGGATGCCGTTCCGATCCTTATTCTATCCGCCAAGTCCGATCCGCAAAGCATTCGGCAGGCTCTGGACAACGGCGCAGATGGATACGTGACCAAGCCTTACATCGCCAGCAGCTTGATTGACCGGGTACGTTCCCTGCTGAACGCAGGCCGATCACCTGCGCCAAAAACCTTCGAATAAGATGTCGTCCCAGGGGAATACAGGCGATCACCCGACTGCGGCGATCAAGTTGTGCAGAGCAGCGATTGCTGCTAAGCTGAACGCAGCTACGTGTGTTTAAGGTGATTTTACCGGTTATGTTGAGGGTGAGTTGTATGCACACATATGCAAGATGGGGAATCTGGTTATTAGTCTGCCTGCTGATCCCGGTGCTGGCGGGTTGTGACGAGATCGAGCCGGAAACACCGATGCCCACCGTGCCGGATAACCAGGCCGTGCTTAGCCCGCCAACGCGCACGCTTGGCCCCATCGTCTCCTTTACTCCGCGCTTCACGGCCACTCCGATTCCCAGCGCGACCTATACGCCATCGGTAACTCCCGTGCCCACCGATACCACCATGCCGCCGACTCTCACGAACACGCCTACCCCGACCCTGACACCGACTGTTTCCGGTGTGATCCAATCGCGTGAAAATGTCAACCTGCGCGAAGGGCCGGGAACCGATTACGCCATTGTCAACAGTGTTCCGCCCGGAACGGAACTCGGTGTATTAGGCATCCAGACGGATGATCGGGGACAGGATTGGTACAAAGTTGCTGTCGAAATAGCCGAGGGCGAGCAGCAGCGTGCCTGGGTATTTGCCCCGCTGCTTGACACCCGCTTCAAAGATGTGGTAGGGCTGGTCACGCCCGTACCGGGAGATGATCCGGCCCCCGTCCCGGTAGAAACTGCGGTACCCGGTTCGAAAAACATTCTGGCTTACTGCCGTCAGAAAGCGGTGCGCCCCCCCACCCCGACCACCAACGACACTATTTACATCGAGTGGAGCTGGTATGTTTCGCGCCCGGAATACATGGAAGACCATCTCGAACACGCTACGTATAAAGTCTGGCTCGATGGCGAACTGTTGGAAGATTGGGAAGACTACGCCACCGATATGAAAACCGAGTCCGGCGTGTACATCATCTACTGGTATTACCCGGTCGGCAAACTCGCGGCAGGTGAGCATGAAGTGGAGTTCCAGCTTTCGTGGGATGAAGCGATCACCGATGGCTATGCCCAGTTTGGCCCTGACACAGCCAACCAGGTAGATGCCGGTAGCTGCTCCTTCACCGTCGTTGTACCATGATGATCCGAAAACGGACCTATGAGCGTGCCACTGGCCTTTATCTCGATTGCTAATCTGCTGGCGCTGTCATTTACGCTCAGCGTGCTGCTGTTAGCGATTCTATGGCGCAACTGGCGCACCCGCACAGGCCGGGCATTGTTTCAGTTTCTGGTCTGTCTTGTCGTATTGCAGAGCGGCGTGCTGCTGACGCACCTCAGCCTGGCCGCCGATTTTTCTGAGATCATCATTGCCATCTGTATCAATATCACCATTCTGGGCTTTTTTCTTCTGATCCTGGCTTCGCAGGCGCTGCTGTTGCAAGCAGCGCGCGCCATGACTGACGTATGGATTGTGGTGTACCGGTCAGGGTTGGTAGCGCTGTTCGTCTTGCAACCGGCGATCTGGAAGCACCGCATCTTCGATCTGCCCGGTCATTTAGGCGACAACCTGTTCGGCAGCCCTTACACGCCATTAGGCCGGGTGCTCGTCGTTTTTAGCCTCATCTACCTGGTGTTTAACGTGTTGATTGCCTGGGCCTACTGGCGACGCATCAATGCGCCATTACTGATGCTGCCCATCCTGCTCGTGACGCTGACGCAAATCGCATCGCTGCTGTTGGATGGTGTGCGCGAACTCACCCTGAGCGGCATTGTAGGCGGTTTTGTTAGCGGCTTTGTGGGCTTTTACCTGATTCTGCGTTTCGATCTCACACCACAGTCACCCATGCTGTTGTGGCTGCGCACAATGAACACTGCCGCAGTAGATACAACGGGCCAGCAAACGTTACAGACCACCCTCAGCCAGATCGCCGACCAGACACGCCGCCTGATGCGCATTGATACCATCAATGTGCTGTTACTGATCGGTCCGGACCGGTTAGAAGTTACGGTTGTGTCCGGGCGCGAGACAGCCGCCCAGGGGCGGCAAATCCGCGTCGGAGAAGGTTTGTCGGGACGTGTGGTACAAACATTGCAACCAATGCGCGTGGATAATTACCAGGACTGGCAAGGGCGCGCGGTGGACTTCGCCGACCTGTCCTATTTTGCCAGCTTAAGCGTGCCGCTGGTTTATGCGGGCAAGCCGATTGGTGTGATCAACGCCCACGAGATCACACCTGAGCGCGTTTATACCGAACAGGACCAGGCCATTCTCGAAATGATCGCGCCGCTAATGGTCATCAATATCATTAAAGATCGTCACGCTCACGAACAGGATAAACTGCGAACTTACATTGACGCGCTGATGGCCCAGCAAGACACCGCGATCATGATCTTCAACACCACCGGACACATGACAAAAACTAACGCGCTGGCACAACAATATGTGCATACACTTTTTGGCGAGACCCTCTCCTGCCCATCTGCGATTGCCATAGCCGGGTGTGCAGACAATGATGCCGTTATTCAAGCGCTCGTCCAATGGACAACTCATCCGGGCACAAACCACACGGTGACGGCCTCATTCAAAACGCTGGGGGCGCACGCGGTACAGTTACAATCGGTGCCCGATCCGCACCACAAAACATCATCCTTGTTGTTCATTATGCGCAAACTGCCAGACAAAACCAGCGCGCAACACTGAGGCGATCTTTTCCAGATCATAAACTTGACGTATCATTAAAACCGACTGCTGCGCCCCCCCCCCAATCGAGGTGAAATTGATGAGCGCATCAAAACGGGATGACCTGTTTGCACAGCTCAAAGATGCTGAAAAACCAAAAGCGCGCCGCAAAGCCGCCCAACAATTAGCCGCCACCCGCGATCCTGCCGTGATCCCGGCATTGCGTGACGCCTATCAAAACGATGATGACGAAAAAGTAAACCGCATCGCGCGTGACGCCCTGGCACGCTTCAAAAGCATGGAAGCGCGGCAAAGCAGGTCCAGGACTGGCGAGCGCCTGCTGAGCGTGCTGCTGGTGATCCTGATGCTCGCGTTCGTCGCGTCGCTGGCGCTGCATTTAACCGGGATATTGGATGACGACGAAAACGAACCGACTGCCGAAACAATCCGGCCCTTGCAAGTCACTGATCGTGATACGCTGGTCAATCAGATCGGCGCTCGTATCTGGGAGACACAAGAACTCGCCAACGACCTGCGCGGCGAGATCAAAAAGCATGACGATACCGGGCAACTTGACTGCACCATGTCCTACAGCACGCCGGAGGAAATTACCCTGTCTGAAGATGACGACGCCACGTATCCCGATTTACGCCTGGTAGTGGACACATTCAACGCAACACCTATCAAATTTATAAGAGTATTGACCTTTTTTGACACGGCATGCAGGATCCAAGACCAGCAGGCACAAAACGTCATCAACGCCGCCCAGCAGCTTGATGAGATTGACGCGCTGCTGTCAGAAGCCAGTAAACTGCACCAACAAGCTATCCAGAATCCGGCCCCGACCATATGGCCGACGGCAACCGCAGGACCACCCACCGCCACCGCGACTCCGCCGGTGAGCACAGAGCCGCCCGCACAAGAGAGCACCACCGCACAGCCACCGGCTGACAGCGCACCCGCAGCAACAGCCACCGCTGCCGCTACCGAGGTATCCACCGCAACCCCCGCACCCTCGCCCACCGCGACAGCCTTACCGCTGCCCGCACTCGATTACACAACCATTCTGGCGGAACTGGGCGGGCGCTTTTCGCAGGATTTCCTGTACGACCTGCAAAATCCCTACGGCACAGGAATGCTCGACCAGTGGGAACAATCACAAACCGACGCAGGCCAGACGACAACCAACTACTGCTCGCTAACCGCGTGGCCCGAACCCTTTGAGTTATCCACCGAACAGCAAGCGGCGCTCTCGGCTCCTGGTGTGGCCGATCCGCAGTTAGAAGAGCTGGTCCAGCTTCAACAGGAAAGTTTCGCATTAGCAAACCAGGCCCGCGAACTCTACGCCCGCGACTGCTCAGAAATGGCGCTGGCAGATTCGGCAGAATCGGGGATAGAGCAGTTGTCGAATGCCCTGGAGAAGATCGAACGCGCCCAGGCACTATCGAATGAGATCGCAGCCCGGCCATGATCGATTCACCGTCGCGTCACGTTCGCCGCTGGAAAAAGGCAATCCCGTTGCTGGTATGCGCGCTCTTGTTGGCTGTGCCCGGCCCCCTTTCCCCGGCAGCCGCCCAGGACGGAACAGGACTGCCAGGAACAACAATTCACGTCGTACAGCGCGATGAGAATCTCTACCGTATCGCGCTTCTGTATAACACCACCGTCGAAGCGATTGCCGAGGCCAACGGGATCAGCGACCCGCGCTATATCTCGGTCGGCCAACGCTTGCTGATACCCAATACCGGCACAAACGCCGCCGGAATCGTGACACGGCACAGAGTCGAGCCGGGCCAAACCCTGGCGACGATTGCGAACTATTACGCGATACCACTCGACGAGGTCGCCGCTGCCAGCCGCATCACAAACCCGGCGCTCATCTTCGCCGGGCAGAATCTCGTCATTCCGTTAAACAACGATCCGACCACAACAACATCTGCGCCACATCGCGCGTTGCACCATGTGCAGCCCGGCGAAAACCTGGCGCAGATCGCGCTGCGGCATCAGGTGTCGCTGGCCGCTTTGCTGCGCGCTCATCACAGCACCGGCATACCTGTGTTTGCCGGTCAAACCGTGTGGATACCGGGCGAAAATCCGGGCCGTATCCTGGCCGACCTTGCGGTTCCGTTTGTGTCGTATGCACTCATGCCGCTGCCCGCCATCCAGGGTAAAACGCTGAGCATCCAACTCGCCACGACCGAATACGCTATGCTTACGGGGACATTTATGGGCTACCCCGTCCAGCTCGTGACCCAGGATGCCACCCAGCACTACGCCTTGTTTGGCATTCACACCTTTGCCGCGCCGGGCGTTTACCCGCTGATCCTGACTGCGACCACCGCTGACGGCAGGCAAACCACGCTGACGCAGCTTGTGCGCGTCGATTCCGGCGGGTATGGGGCTGAGGAAATCTCGTTAGCCACCGAACAGCAAGACCTGCTCACGCCCCAGGTCACTGAACCAGAGTGGGAAAAAATAGCGCGGTTGATGAGCAGCTTCACGGCGCAGCGTTATTTTGAGGGAGTAATGGGGCTGCCCTCACCGGGCGCGATCACGTCACAGTTTGGCACACGCCGCACCTACAACGGCGGAGTGCTCAACACCTTCCACAGTGGTACGGACTTCGCAGGCGGGCCGGGATCGATCATCACCGCGCCGGCTGCCGGAGTCGTTATCCTGACCGAAGCGCTGCCCGTGCGCGGCAACACAACCCTGATCGATCACGGTTGGGGCGTGGTCACGGGCTATTTTCATCAAAGTGAAATGCTCGTCGCGGTGGGGGATGTCGTCGCGGCAGGAACCCCGATAGGAACCGTCGGCACGACGGGCCGTTCGACGGGACCTCACCTCCACTGGGAAATGTGGGTTGGCGGCGTACAGGTCGATCCCATGCAGTGGGTACAACGCAGTTTCCCGTAATTCATCACCAGATTATCGAAAGCGAACATCATGTCTACAACACATCATTCCGAACGCCCTCCGATCATGCCTACGCGCGTCTATTCGCGGGCCGAAGTCGCCGAAATCCTGAACGTCAGCCTCAGCACCGTCAAACGCTTACTGGCCTCCGGCCAACTGCGCGCCAGCCAGCCCTCCGGGTTGCGGCGCGTATTCATCACCGGGCAGGCGATCCTGGATATGCTCGAAGAAAACGAACAATCACGAACTGCCGCCGCCATTGAAGAAGTCCAGGAATGCGACTGATACCCTGCACACCGGTCTACGCCGCACGTACAGATAAACCCGACCGGCTAGTTCATACCCGACCGGATGAGCGAAGCCACAGCCACGATCATTGTGACGATCACAACACCGACCGTAAAGATGTTTTCACCTTGCAGGCTGAGCCAGTAAATCAATCCGCCGATGCCCAGCACAATGACACAACCACATCCCAGTATCCACCGGGAAAACATGCGGATCAGATCGGCGAAATCAAAATCGCCCCGGCGATCATTGAGTCCTAAAAGTGATTCAAGAAAATCCACGATTGCACCACCTTACTGCTGATGTTGATTCAGTTCACCGGCCATCAAATTCGTCCGGTGGGATCACTTCGTAATCATGGGTCAGATCAACGGACTGTTTGAGCGTCGCAGAGACGGAGCAGTACTTATCGTGGGATAAGTGTATCGCTTGCGCCACGTCGCGCTCAGAAACCCCTTCGCCAACCACAATATAATGCAGGTGAATGTGCGTATACGGCCAGGGCGGAGTCTCCTGCTGTGTGCCCTGGACCTCCACCTGAACATGAAGCAGTTTCTTTTTCTTTTTCCGCAGAATATTGACCACATCGTATCCTGTGCAGCTTGCGAGCGAGATTAACAGCAGTTCCGCCGGTTTCATACCAACCGCGTTCTCTTCATCCTGCGACGAAATCACGATTGAATGTTTGGCGGTGTCTGTTGCTACAAACTGCAATTTCTTAACCCAGGTTACTGTCGCTTTAGGCATAGTTCCTCTTTATCCTGCAAAATATCGCGCCGATACCCATTATAGCCCCAAGCGTGTTTATAAACACCTCTAACGAATTTCTGTTAGAAACACAACGTGTTTCACGGTATGATGAAGGCCAGATAGCGCAACCCTAAAGATATAGCTGCATCTAACTGGGTGTATGGGAAGCACTATAGACAAGGACAGTTCTAATGGCATTGATGGATCAGAATACACAAAATCAGGTGCGTGATCTCCTGAAAGCCGTGAACACGCCTGTCACGCTGAAAATGTTCACCCAGGAGTTTGAATGCGGCTATTGCAAGGAAACCCGCCAGATCGCTGAAGAAATCGCGACTCTGAACGACCAGGTCAGCGTTGAAGTTCACGATTTTGTCGAGGACAAAGCGGCTGCCGAAGCGTTCAACCTGGACAAGATTCCAGCGATTGCGGTGTTGGGCGAAAACGGCAAAGACTACGGCATCCGTTTTTACGGTATCCCGTCCGGGTACGAGTTCACCTCCCTGCTCGAAGCAATTATCCTGGTCGGGACCGGGGCGTTTGAGTTAACCCCCGATACCCGGTCTTTCCTGGACAGCCTGAAAACACCTCTGCATTTGCAGGTTTTCGTGACCCCCACCTGCCCGTACTGCCCGCGCGCCGTCGTACTGGCGCACATGCTGGCTTACGCTTCGGATAAAGTTACCGCGGACATGGTGGAAGTGACGGAGTTTCCGCACTTAGGGCAGCGCTACAACGTCATGGGCGTGCCGCGCACCGTCATCAATGATGACACCTTCATCGAAGGCGCAGCACCGGAAATGATGTTGCTCGAAAAGTTGAAAGCCGCTGCCAGCCGCTAATCATACATCACGCGGCGCAGTGGTTGTGTATCTTAAACTCACCAGTCCGACAAAAGTCGGACCCGACAATCGTCGGGCATGAGTAATAACAACCTTCGCGACGTGTTAAGGAGAGATTCTCAATGGCTAAGATCAACATTGAACCGCTCGGCGCTCGTGTACTCGTTCTGCCGATTGAGGGCGAATCCCAGACGCCCGGTGGTGTGCTGCTGCCCGAAACGGCCAAAGAAAAACCGCAGCAGGGTACCGTCGAAGCTATCGGCGACAAGGACGAAATGGTCACCGATCTGAAGGTCGGCGACCGCGTGCTGTACCCGAAATACACCGGTACGGAAATCAAGTTCGAAGGCAAGACCTACTTGCTGATGAACGAAGACGACGTGCTGGCGCGCATCAAGTAATCTGGCTACCATCGTGTCACACGTTAAAGCCGGTGTTCACCTGATCACCGGCTTTAACTTTGTCAGGGTACGTTCACACTACCCGCCCTGCAAGAATGCCAGCAGCGCGGCTTTAAAGCGCTCCGGCGCTTCGTGCATCGGCAAATGTCCAACTTCGTCCAGTGTGACGCGCTGCGCATTGGCGATCAGGCTTTCGAGCTGCTCGCCATCCGACGCCGGGACCCACGTATCCTCCGCCCCCCACAGCAGCAGCACCGGTATCTGTAAAGCGCTGATCGGCGCGGACAATCGGCGCCCGACGGCACGGGCGGCAGAGCCGGCTGGGCGAAGTTTCAGCGGGGGCATGACCTGTGCAAGTTCTTGTTTTCCAGAAACTTGCGGCAGTTTCGGTCTCAGGTTTCGTCGGGGCTGGGACCGAAGCGCCGCGTCCGACAGTGGTTCAGTGTAGCGACTTATGAAAGCGCTTGCAATGGCTGTTTTGACGTGGTAGAATCCCCTTTAGAATTAATGAGCCAAAGTCTGGCTACTTTGGCTGCGGTGGCACTCTCTCTCGTTCGTCTCTCAAAAAGGAGGATTCCAGAATGAAGCAGGTAAAGATCCTAGGGGTAGCGCTGGCGGTGGCGCTGGTTTCGGCCGTATCGGCCACGGCGGACGTGACCGATGTCGATTCGGTCGTGATCCAGGAGCGGTTCTTCAACGAT
>CAZMNL010000033.1:0-14593 GCA_964567525.1 uncultured Anaerolineaceae bacterium | reverse complement strand
CATGATCGCGCCCTCAGACTGCGCTTGACCGACCGGGTTCTGCTGCCGTTGTGCTACGAGCGCCGATCCCGGCATGGTGGCCTGGGCTGCGAAGGCGTCCGATTGCAGAGTGTGGTCAGCGAAATCGGTTTCTTCGCGTTGTTCGGGGCGTTGGGGCAGTCCTTGCCCGGTCTGCGGGTGCGGAATGACGCCCGCCGAACCGGCGTCAACCGGGCGTGCGTGCGACTCGGTCGGCGCTTCTGAGGAACGCATCGGGTCCAGAAATGCCGAGTTGGGCGAGACCATCGTCGCCCCTGGGTCTTCCTGCGGCACACGCTGCGGAAGCGGCGAGTCTTCGTCATCGACCGGCGGCTGAGTGGTTGCCTGGTCGCTCTGCGGATCGAAATAACTGGCTTCTGAAGATACAACTTCCTGCATCCCGGTTTCCGTGCGGACGGCGCTGCCGCGCACAGATTCATCATAACCGGGGGGCGTGCCTGCGACCCAGTTATGCCCGTCGTAGTAGTACCACTGCCGGGACTCCAGGCCCATCATCCACCAGTGCCCATCATCGCCCATGATCATCAGGCGGCGCAGCTCGGCTTCAAGCTCCGGGCGGGTCATTTGTCCCTGTTGGTAGCGTTCGCGCAGGACCTGCACCTGTCGCTCGACCTGCTCAAAACGTGACGGTTCCTGCGGTGCAGCGGGGGCCGGTTCTACCTCTTGCTGCGCGGCGGGGGCTTCTTGCTCTATGGGCGGTTGATCTGCCAGTGTTCCTGCGGCGCGCTGTTCAGCCAGCAGCGCCTGTTCCGCAGGGGTCAACCCGGCGGCGGTCTGCTGCGGTGTGGTTGCATCTGGGACGGGCGTTTCATCCTCGTCTTCTGTGCCTGACATGCGTGTGATAGCTTCATCACTGGCAACTGCGCCTGGTGTTTCCCAGCCTTCCCCCTCGGCGACCGGCTGCGCCTGGGTTTCGGCGCTGACCTGCGGCTGGGTGGCTTCATCGACCTGCGCGGGTGGCGCATGAGATTCGTGGACTTCCGCGATGGTTTCGTCCGCACCGGAAAACAGCGCATCGAGCTGCGCATCAAGCGGTGTGAACCATACGCCGGAGACTTCGGGCGGTGGCTCAGATGGCGCGGCCTGCTGGCCGGATTCTGCGTCAGCGGGTGGTGTGTCCACCTCGTCGGCATTAACGGCGTTTTCTGGTTGGTACCATGCCTCGACAACTACCGGGCGTGAGGATTCGTCAGGGGTGGGGGGTTCGTGCCACCCTGTCAGACCGTGATCCTTTGGTTCCGGTTTCGGCTCTGGTTGTGCTGGAACCGGATTCTCATCCGGCGTTACAGGCGTGTTTTCCGGTTGGTCGGCCATGCGACACCTCTACTCTTGCTTGCCCAGATGTATAGTCACTATCCATTATAGATCGTTTGCAGCATGTTGGTGAGAGCCGCCGGTTATGCGCTTTGATCGTCTTCCGCGTTGGATACTGGTCTGCTGGCGACCAATACGGTCCACTCACCTTTCTGCGTGATTTTGTTTTCCTGGTTTAACACTTTAATCTCAAAGGTGACAAATCCACCCCCGGCGGCTTTCATCTCGCGGCGCTTGGTGACTTTCACCTGCGCGCGGATCGTATCGCCGATGAGAACCGGCTCGCGGAATTTCCATTCCAACCCGGTGAACGCGATCACGGTGCCTTCAAGGAAGCCCATCTGATACGCCAGCCCGCTTGTGACCGCCAGCCCCAGCAACCCATGCGCGACACGCTGCCCGAACTGTGTCCCAGCGGCGAAGGCTGCGTTGGTGTGCATGGGGTTATAGTCACCCGAAAGCCCGGCAAAGCCCACGATATCCGCCTCGGTGATCGTGCGGCCCCGCGTTTCGAGTTCGAGTCCCTCTTCGAATTCCTCAAAAAACAGTCCTTGTTGGGTTTTGGGTGTTTCGCTCATGGCATTCCCTGCTGCGTCTTGGTGTTGTGTACCGGTCTGGTTAGGAAAAAGAAACCACCTGCGATTGTAGCGCAGGTGTGCAAAACGCGAAAACCGGGGCAGATGCTTATGCGTTGTGTGCCGTGCTGCCCAGCGGGGTTTTGAAATCGTAAATGCCATCCGTGATGGCCCACTGCCCATCACCGTTGGTGCAGACCATGCGATCCCCATTGCGGCGCAGCGGCGTACCGCAGTTCAGACATTTGAACAGCGGCCCGTCCAATGCGGCGGCGGGCGCGCTGCCTGCGGCGTAGTTGCGCGTGAACACGCTCGGCGAGTAGGGCGCGATCTGTCCGGTGGGTTGCAACAGGCGATCCAGTGCCACCAGGATCGACACCGGGACCGCGCGTTTGAGCAGTCCCAACCGGAAATACGAGAGTGCGAGACGGCGCTCGGTTTCGAATCCGGCATCATGCAGGCATCGCGCCATATATGCCGGGTGGAAGTCGTAGTTCAGTTCGACGAATTCGACGGGGTCCAGGTCGAACGGACTCCAGCCTTGCTGGCGCAGCAGGTAACGCAGGATCGCTTTGAGATTGCGCTTGTTGGCGTATTCCAGCACGAACACCGCGCCGGGGGCCAGGATCGCGCGAATCTCGCGCAGCGCGGCGGGCACGTCTGCCATGTGGTGAATGACACGCTCCATCAGCACCGCGTCACAGACGCCTGGCATGAGGGGCAGGCGATAAATATCGGCGGCGACAAAGATATAACGCTCGTCTCTGCCCAGCAATTTCTGCGCGTCTTGCAGCAGCGTGCGTGAGTAGTCCAGCACGATCACCTGTTCGTAGCCGCCTAACTCGTTGGTCATGCGCCCGAAGCCCGCCCCCAGGTGCGCGATACGTTTGCCGCGCGGGGGCAGCAGGCGGCGCAGCGCGACACGCTCGGTCAGGTCTTCGTATTCGCGACCCTGTCCTTCCCAGAAATCGGTCCGGTAGCCCGAACCCTCGTAATCACACAGCGGCGGTGAAGTGTCGGTCACTCAATGTCTCTCCGTGTTGCGGTAATAGTTTATGATCCTGATGGGGGGACAATCCCCAGGTCTTCAATCGGTGTGGACGTCGCACCCGGCCCTGTGGATTCGTCGCCGCCGGGTGTTGTTGCATTTACATCCCCGTCGGGGTTTTCCGGTTCTCCGGTTTGATCCTCATCTGCGCCGTTTGTTAAGGTGTCGATCTCGTCGGCAGTTTCCCCATTGAGCGGCGCATCTCCGCTTTTATTTGCTTCCGGACCCGGCCAGGGATTCTCGCTGTCTTCGGTCGGTTCGAGCAAGTAGCCCGCTTCGCCCTGGATCGCATCAAGCAGGTAATCGGGTACTTCGCCCCAACTGCCCGGCAAGTTGTCCAGAACGCGCACATAGGCTTCAAGCAGATCGCGCAGGTTGACAAACGGTGCGTGCAGATCCGTCTCGTTGAGCGGGATTGCTACACCGACGGGCAGCTCAATCGGGATCGTAGTGTCAACCGGGACCATCATATCAAGCTGCACGGGCAGAATCAGCCCTTGCGGCAGCACGATATCCACGCGCCCGTTGATCACGCCCCCACCACCCGGCAGGGTAAAGGTGGCGCTGGCTGCAATTGGCACATCGGCAGTCAGCACAACATTGGTTTGTTGGTTCAGCGGCAGATTGAATTGGACCGGGATTTCATCTTCCACGTTAATCGTGCGTTCGATCACGGCCTGGTCCATGCCGACGAAGTTACGATGCAAGCCATCGATCAGCGGCTCCAGGATGCCGTTTTTGATCTGAAAAATCTGCATCAACAGAATTAAGAGGACCAATAGCAGCACCATATTGGTGATAAATGAAATAAGTAGAGCGACGGTCTTAAAAGCGTTCCACCAGACTCGGATATGACGCATGACGAGCCTCCTCGTGGCAATGCGCAGTGTTTCGATTTTAGGGTAAGGTGCAGGTGCGTAAGGACTCTGTTCATCATAACACCGGGTTCAAAATAAGGTCAAACACATTGTATACGTAAAACAGGGCGCAAACACGCGCGCCCTGTTCGTTTAACGGCGAATTGCCAACGTGGATAGGATTTTACAGTCCGGCTTCCTGGCGTAGAAGGTCGGCTTTTTCGGTCTTTTCCCAGGCAACATCCAGGTCATCACGCCCGAAATGCCCATAAGCGGCCACCTGCCGGAACTGCGGCTTGCGCAGGTCCAGGTCGCGGATGATGGCAGCGGGGCGCAGGTCGAAGTGCTTTTCGATCAAGGCGATGATCTGCTCATCGGGAATACGGCCTGTGCCGAAAGTTTCCACCGAGATCGACAGCGGGTGCGCGACACCGATAGCGTAAGAGACTTGCAGTTCGAAGCGCGACGCTAACCCTGCTGCCACGACGTTCTTGGCGATGTAGCGGGCCATGTAAGCCGCCGAACGGTCAACTTTGGTGGCGTCCTTGCCGGAGAACGCGCCGCCGCCATGCCGCGCCACGCCGCCGTAAGTATCGACAATGATTTTGCGCCCGGTCAGACCGGCGTCACCCAGCGGGCCGCCGACCACGAAACGCCCGGTCGGGTTCACATAATACTGGGTGTCCTGGTCCAGCAGTTCGGCAGGCACAATCGCCTTAATGACGTGTTCCAGCACATCCGCGCGAATCTGCTCGTTAGAGATTTCCGGCGCGTGCTGTGTCGAGATCAGCACGGTGTCAACGCGTGTCGGCTTGCCGTAGCTGTATTCGACCGTGACCTGGCTCTTGCCATCAGGACGCAGATAGGGCAGGGTTCCGTCGCGGCGCACTTCCGACAGGCGGCGCGTGAGTTTGAGCGCCAGCATGTGCGACAGCGGCATGAATTCGGGCGTTTCGTCACAGGCGAAGCCGATCATCATCCCCTGGTCGCCTGCGCCGGTCCTGTTCAGTTCTTCCTCGGTCACAACGCCGGTGCGCTGTTCCAGCGCGCTGTCCACACCCTGCGCGATATCGCCGGACTGCTCTTTGATCGAGACGATCACGCCGCAGGTGTCGGCATCGAACCCGAATTTGCCGCGCGTATAACCGATATCGCGTACCACGTCGCGCGCGATAGTGGCGATATCAACGTAGGTGTTGGTGGTGATCTCGCCCATGACCACGATCAGGCCGGTGGTGACGGCAGTTTCGCAGGCCACACGCGCGCCGGGGTCGTCGGTGAGGATCGCATCCAGCACCGCGTCGGAGATCTGATCGCAGATTTTGTCAGGATGACCTTCCGTCACGGATTCGGACGTGAAGAACAGCTTTGGGGAAGTCATAAAGGTGGTATTGCTTTTATTTTCGCTCACGGTAGCTCCTTATAGGCTTGTGGCTTATCACCCGGCCAGGGACAAAAAAGCCCCCTGTAACACTCTTACAGGGGGCATTATCACATAAACCGCCTCAACGATCAGGTGCGTGAGGGTTTGGATAAGCTCTCATCTTCCAGAAAACCTGTCGGAATTGGCACCATTCTTTAACTCGCTGCATAAGCCTGATGGAGTTAAAGCGGTTGCCGCGGCTTCACGGGGCCGGTCCCTCTGCCGCTCTGGATAAGAGTGTGTCCAGGTGTATACAGTTGCATTGAGCGAATAATACCACTTCTACGCTTGCCTGCCAAGAGAGTTTTACACTCTCGGACAAAAACAGCGGTTAATAAACCAGCCTGAATGATCGCGCCGCGCGGTGTTATAATCTGCGCTGTTGCGCCTGATGTGTGATGCAAAAGTGGGGAACGTATGACGATTGATCTACAAGCTGTTCGGGGCGTCGTGCTGGACATGGACGGCGTGTTGTGGCGTGGGGATACGGTACAGCCCCAGGTCGATGAGTTTTTCACCTTCTGTCAGCGCCATGATATCGGATTTGCGTTTGCGACCAACAACAGCACCAAAACGGTTGATATGTACGTCGAGCGCCTGAATGGGATCGGCATTCCGACCCAGCCGGAGCAGGTCATCACTTCGGCGGTGGCGACGGCGGATTATATCGCGCAGCGGTATGAGCCGGGTACGCCGGTCTATATCATCGGCGGGCCAGGAATCCGCCAGGGATTAGCCAGGCGCGGCTTTGTGGAAGACCCGGTAAATGCGCAGATCGTTGTGGTCGGTATGGATTTTGAAGTGACTTACGCCAGGCTCAGGACCGCTGCCTTGCTGATCCGGGCCGGGGCTATCTTCATCGGCACGAACGGCGACCGCACCTTCCCGATCCCGGAGGGACTCGCACCGGGTAACGGCAGCCTGTTGGCGGCGATCCATGCGGCGACAGATATCGAACCTATTGTTATCGGCAAGCCCGAAACGGCCATGTTCGAAGTTGCCTTGCGCCGGTTGGACACGCAGCCGGAACAGACCTTGATGGTTGGCGACCGGCTGGAAACCGATATTCTCGGTGCGCAGCGAGCCGGGTTGCAGACGGCGCTGGTACTCACGGGGATTACCACGTCCGAGCAGGCTAAAACGGATGCGATTCAGGCCGGTGGGGTGTTTGACTCACTGGCGGGGTTACATGCAGCGTGGGCGGCAGCGTTAGATGAGAGTGGAGTCGGGTAAATGCGCGATTGGCGAATCGTTTGGCGGGCCGCATGGGGAACGGTATTGTTCGGCGCTGCGGTATTGGTATTGTTGGTTGGTGCGAACCGCGCCAACCACACGGCCCAGGCAGAGATTGCGCCTCCGGACAGCAGCCCAGAGATTGCGCCGCAGGCATCAACGGCGGTGGAGTGGACGGTTGGCGATCTCGCGTTCGAGAGCCGGTATCCCAACGGGTTCAGCTTCACGGCGCAGATCAGCAGCAGCGCCGGGCCAATTGTGCGCGGTCGCGTGATCTGGTCCCATGCACCGGGAACACAGCGCAGTCGTCCGATCCAGGTGGACCCCGTGACCGGGCGGTTGTCGGCGGTGTGGGAAGTTACGGGTAATGATGCCGTGCCGCCCTGGGTCGGGATTACATATTATTGGGATGTCGGCGATTCGGCGGGGAACAGTTTTCAGACTGAGCTACAGTATGCCGAATATGCCGATCTCAGCCGCGAATGGATCCGCACAGAGAGCGACGACGTGATCGTGTTCAGCACGGAGCTGTCAGCGGAAGTCAACCAACTTACCATTGACGCGATGGCGGCGCAGCGCGAAACTTACCGCGTGGCCTGGGGCGACCTGCTGCCGTATAAGCCGCGCGCGATCCTGTTCGGCAGCCGTGCCGCCTGGAACGAGTGGCAGATCGGCGTGACGAATTCGCGCGTGATCGGCACCACCTCGGATGACTGGGGTGGGACAGCGCAGGTCGTCTCGTTTGGCGATTATACCGATCTGGCGTATGGCACCGTGCTGCATGAGGTCGCACACCTGTATCAAGCCCATTTCACGCTGATGACTGCCGGAACATGGTTGAACGAGGGCAACGCCACATTTTTTGAGATCAACCAGCAGTATGATTACGAGCGCGTGGTGCGCAATTTAGCCGCCAGCGGTAAGCTGCCGGTGCTTCTGCAAGGGACCGGTCCCGGAGTTAGCGGGCAGAATGCGCGCCGGGGATACGATGTGGGTTACACGTTTTTCAAATGGCTGACGGATACCTACGGGCTGGATGCGCACCGCCAGTTTATCGAACTACTAGACCGGGGTGTTTACCGCGATCAGGCGCTCGAAACTGTGACCGGGCTGCGAGTGGGCGAAATCGAACGCCGGTGGCGCGTGTGGTTGGGTGCGTCGGCGGTTGTGCCCACGTTGATTCCGACACCCACGCCGCTGATGTTCCCATCGCCGACACCCTACGGACAGTAACCGAACCCGGTTGGGATTACTGCGCACGAGGAATATGACAGGAGTCATTGTGCAGAAAAAAGCGATCTGTGATTTTTCGCTGGATGAGTTGACGATGTTGATGCGCGTATGGGGCGAACCAAGTTACCGTGCGCGGCAGGTGTGGGAATGGCTCTACCAGCACAAAGTGACCGAGTTTGACGCGATGGCGAACCTGTCTAAGGTTCTGCGCGCACGGCTGGCGGATGAATTCCGCATTACGACGCTTGAACCCGTGACCGTGATACAGTCATCGGATGGGCAGACGGTCAAACGCCTATGGCGACTGCCGGACGGTCAGGTGATCGAAAGCGTGCTGATGGAGTATGACGGCCACCGTCGCACGGCCTGTATCAGCACGCAGGCGGGTTGTGCGATGGGCTGCGTCTTTTGTGCGACGGGTCAGATGGGTTTTGCGCGCCACCTGACCGCTGGCGAGATCGTTGAGCAGGCATTGGTATTCGCGCGCCAGCTTGAATCCGAGGGCGAGCGCCTGAGTAACGTCGTCTTGATGGGCATGGGCGAGCCGCTGCACAACTACGACGCCACGCTAGAAGCTGTCGCGCGTCTCAACGACGAACACGGTTTGAACATCGGCCAGCGGCATATCACCGTCAGCACGGTGGGTCTTGTGCCGCAGATTCGCCAGTTTGCCGAGGAACACTTGCAGGTCGGGCTGGCGATCAGTCTCCACGCAGCCACCGACGCCGAGCGCAGCCAGCTATTGCCTGTGAACAAACGCTGGCCGATTGCCGAGTTGATCGAGGCGGCGCGCTATTATGTGGCGCAAACCGGGCGGCGTATCACGTTTGAGTGGGCGTTGATCGCGGGCGAGAATGATACCGAGGCGCAGGCGCACCGCTTAGGTAAAATCCTGCGCGGGCTGAAGTGCCACGTAAACTTGATCCCGCTGAATCCCACCGAAGGGTATTCCGGACGCCCATCGGACCCGGCGCGCGTGCAGGCGTTCCAGGAGGTGCTGCGCGAGTATCATGTTGGCAGCACGGTGCGCGTGCGGCGCGGCATCGATATACAGGCGGGCTGCGGCCAGTTGAAAGCCCAGGTTATCCGTGCGGAACGCGAGCGCACACCCAGGCGGCAGGAGAATACGAACTGATGAATATCACGGTGCGGTTTTTCGCCAGTCTGCGCGATGCCGCCGGGATGCACCAGTGTGTGTTAGAGGTTCCCGCAGGCGCGCAGCTTAAAGACGTGATTGAACGGTTGTTACACGATTACCCGGTGCTGGAGGCGCACCAGACCTCCTGGCATTTCGCGGTGAATCAGGTCCATGCTGAGTATGACACGCCGCTGCAAGACGGTGACCGGGTGGCGATTTTTCCTTACGTAGCCGGTGGTTAGGAGAGCTTGATGAACGAAGACACCCGCGCACGACTCGACCGTTTTCGCCGCGAACGCCAGCGCCAGAACGCCCGGATTCTGGATTCGGGACATCTGGGCATCAAGCGTTTTTTCAACCTGGATGAAGCGGCTTACCGTGATGAGGCGCTCGATGCGCGCACCAAAGAGATGCTGGGGTTGGTGGCGTCGATGGTGCTGCGCTGCAATGACTGCATCGACTATCACATTATCCAGTGTGTTGATCTCGGTGTGGGCGAGCAAGAGTTAATCGAGGTTTTTAATGTGGCGCTGATTGTCGGTGGTTCTATCGTGATCCCGCACCTGCGCCATGCGTTTGATACGCTGGATGTGCTGCTCGATGAGCGTGGCAGCGACCAAACCGGTACAACCTAAGCCGAGCCGATCACCGGAACCCAGAAACCGAATAAACTCCCCTGGCCGGGCACACTGTCGAAATAGATGCTGCCGTTGTGTTCCTCGATCACGGATTTGACCATCGACAGGCCCAATCCCGTACCGGGGATGTTTTTGGTGCCTGGCTGCTGTGCGCGGTAAAACGGTTCGAACAACTGTGCGTGTTGTTCGGGCGGGATGCCAATCCCGTTATCCTCAACTTCAATAGCGACGGTGGTTTGTATCCCGTAGGGTTTCAGGTACACGCGCAGCGTGATTTGTCCGCGCGGGGGCGTGTATTTGATCGCGTTGTGTAGCAGGTTGTGGATCGCTCGTTCCAGCTTGAAAGCGTTACCGCGTGAAACTGGCAGTTCTGGGGCTAGATGTACGGTCAAAGTATGCGCGTGGCGCAGTAGTTCTTCGCGCACGGACTCCACGGCCTGGTGAATGAGTTCGCTCCAGAAGATGGGTTGTGCGGCGTGGTGCTGTGCTTCGATACGTTCGAGCGAGAGAATGTTATCGATGATGTGGCTCATATCGCGCGTCGCTGCCAGCGTATGTTGCAGGGCTTCATTTTGTTTGGATGTGAGGTTGGGCATAAGTTCGCTGTGTAGCTGGGTCACGAATTCTCGAATCCGGCTGAGTGGGTTTCTCAGATCGTGCGACGCAATACGGATGATCTCAGACTTGATCTGTTCCAGGTTTTTGATGTCGGTGACATATTCGGCATTTTTTAGTGCAATGGCCGCCTGTAGCGCGACGGATTGGATCAACGGGATATGTTCCTCGGTGTAGAAGTTTTCTTCGGTTGAATCGAGCGAAAAGAATCCACGCACCACGTCATCGTACACAATCGGCGCACCCAGCCACGAACGAATCCAGTGGACTTCGGATAGATTGGCCCAGGTGGGATCATTCAAAATGCTGGGACTGACATAGGGCTGGTGATTTTGAATCATGCGCTGCATATAAGGCATTTCGGCAATGGAGAACGTGGAGCGCGGCAGGTTGTCCAACGATAAACCGAACTGCTCAAAACCTTTGATTGTTACAATATGCGCGGTGTTCCCGGTCAGCAGCATGGCGCTGGCGGTATCGTATGCGATCACGTCCTGAATTTGTTCTAACAGTTCTTCCAACAGGCTGCGGGGTTCGCGCGTAAGACTTAATGCATTACCGAGTTTCCGCAGTCGATGAGCAAGATTACGTTCTTTGAGCAGATCAAGCTCAGTGTGCTGCCGGGTGATGGCACTGCCCAGACTGGCGGACATGGTTTGCAGCGTGTTAATTTCGTCGGGTGTCCAGTCACGCCCGGTGCGGCAGTCATCGAAACTGATGAACCCCCAAAAAACCTGGTCTACAAAGATCGGCACAGCCAGCAAAGAAAGCTGTCCCCCGGCATTTTCCAGGATGGCGCGCTCCCTGTCCGGCAGTTCGCGCACCCGTTCGTTGATAATGCCCCCTTGCGACAGTGTCTCATGCCAGCGTGCAAGGCCATTTTTGATCCAGGGTCGATTTATATAAGGGGGTTTCCGGCAGCGATCCGGTATGTGTGGGCTGGTCCACAAGTAGCGTTCGCTGAGCAGGGCTTCACCGGTTTTGGGATCGTGATGGGATTCAAAAACATACACCCGGTCAACCTCGACGGTCTGCCCGACGATGGCAATCGCGTCATTGATGGCCTGGTCGTAGTCACCCGGCATGAGCAACCGCTGCGATGCTGCGGCAACAGCTTCAAGCAAGGCACTTTTGCGTTCGAGCAGGTGTTCATTGGCGCGCTGCTGAGTGATATCGCGTGAGAAGATGGCGACATAAACGATATCCCCGTTTGGGTCAAAGATTGGCGCTACCCGGTTGGCAAGGATGAAACCGGCGCGCGCGTCCTCAAATTCTACCGTGTCCCGCTGTGCAAGCATTTTCTGACCGTGTTGCAGGCGCACCGCCCAGATATCAGGCGGGATAAAATCTGCGATCTGGCCGCCGAGCATCTGCTCGACTGTTTGGGCAAAACGCTGAGCGGCAACTTGATTGATCGCCTGGATATGGCCGTTGGAGTCCAGCAGGATCGCTGAATCGGGCGAGGCATTCAGCAGCGCGCGTATCAATCTTTCGCTGCGTTCGAGCGTTTCCGCTTCTTTTTTCCTCTCGGTGATGTCGCGCACCACCGCGATAATTTCGCCGGGCAGACTGGGCACAAACCGGGCCTCGTAGTGCCGCAGTTTATCGGCTTCCTGGATGGCATATTCAACCGTTTGGACTTCGCCCGTTTTGATGGTTTTTGTGATAGCGGGCAGGGCTACCTGTGCCACGTCTTCCGGCACGACCTCTTTGACATGTTTTTCGATGATGTGTTCTGGATGCGGCCTGCGCAGACCGGTGCTTTCCGGTATGTGGAAAGCGCGGTAGATGCCGTCTTCTGTGATGCGGAACATCAGGTCGGACAGGCCATTAACCAATGCCGCATATAGAATTGAACTCTCACGCTGCTGGCTGGTGCGCTCGCTGATGTCGCGCCCGATACAGAGCAGGTAAGGTATCTGTTCCATGACCAGCCGCGACAGCTTCAGCGCGAATCGGGTGGCGTGCGGGTGCGCATTGTTCAGTGCCGCTTCGTACTCGAATTCTGCGATCTGACCGGCAGCCACCCGGATAATCTCGGCTGGCGCGTTGTCCGGTTCCTGTTCAGCGAACAGGTCGGGCAAATATTGTGTTTGAATCTGTTCGGATGATAGCCCGGTAAGATTGCAGGTGACTTGATTGGCGAAATATATTCGCAAGGTAGTTATATTAACAATAAGAACCATATCGGGTACTTCGTCAAAGATGTTGCGCACCATTTCAGCAAACATGAGCCTGATTACCTTATGTGATTCAATTGATCAGCGGTTGCGTTGGTTGGTCAGGTGCCGGGCGACGCTTTGCCTGTGCCGGACGGTGCAACCAACATGAATAGCAATCCCAAAAGCAGCACTCCCGCTGTGCCGAGCAATCCGGATTCAGGAAACCAATGGGCTGAGCCTGTAAGTCCCTTTGGACCAGTGTAATAGTAGCTGAGTAAATCTTCAACCGTAAAACAGGCTACATTCCAGGCCCAATGTATAACGATGGGCCAGATCAGGCGTTGCTGTGTCTGCTGGAAGATCTTGCCAAGCACCCATCCCAACAGGCTGAGCGTGCCGATTGTGACCGGTAGAAGCACTGCCGGGATGCCTTGATACAGCGCGTTCGGCAGGTGGAACAGGCCGAATAGCAAGGCGGTGATGATCAACCCGCGCGATGTCCCGAATCGTGCAACCAGCAGAGTCTGAGTCACGCCGCGAAAGGCCAGTTCTTCAATGGTGGCGACAACGAACTGCGGAACTATGACCGCCAGCAGCAGTTTACCAGCGGTGACGTGCGATGTAATGTCTTTGGCCCAACCCAATGCCATCATCATACCAAAAATACTCGTTGGAATGATCCAGGACAGTAGTACCGCTCGCATCATTGGGTTTACCTGGGACCGCGAAAACCCCGGCGTGAGCGCGCGCCAGCGCCGCCCGGCACAGCGCCATATGATCAACGCGCCTGCGGGCATCCCGACGCCGTATGTCAGGAATGCCAGCCGCCCCCAGCCATCGATCAACATCGTGGATAGGCCGAGCAGCAGCAGGCCGTGATAGACCAACAGTATGATGGTGGTTGTGTAACGTGGTTTTTCCATGCCCATCCCGTTATTTTGCTATACGAATAGTGTGATACAGAATGGTCATTTACCACAAATGGGGCAAATCTAATACAATCCAACCAATGGCGATTGAATCTTTCCGGCTAAATAACGCATCTAATCGAGAGGGGAAAAAATCATGCACATTCAGTTTTTATGGTGGGAAGACTGCCCGTCACATCCGGAGGCGTGGCAGCGTTTGCAAGCGGTGCTTTCCGCGCTCGATGTGGATGTAACTGTCGAACGTATCGAAGTCAAGACCGATGCTGACGCGGAGCAGCGGCGTTTTCGCGGATCGCCAACGATCCTGGTCAACGGCACCGATATCGATCTTCTCGCCGCACAACAACCCACCCGGCTGACGTGCCGCCTGTATCGCACTGAAGACGGACGACCTTCTCCCGTGCCATCCCCAGAGATGATCAAACGTGCTATCATCGAAGCACAGCACACATCCTGAACAATGCCAAAGTAAACCGTAGGAGGAAAAAATCTATGTTAGCCATCGGCCAAAAGGGACCCGATTTTTCGCTGCCGGGTGTGGACGGGCAGACTCACGCACTGAGCGATCTGCTGCAAACTCACCAGGCGGTCGCCGTAATTTTTAGCTGCAATCACTGCCCCTATGTGCAAGCCTGGGAAGATCGCATGATCGCAATCCAACGCGATTATCAGGATCGCGGTGTGGCGGTGGTGGCGATCAATGTCAACGACGCACAGAAGTACCCCGACGATGATTTCGAGCACATGAAGCAGCGCGCCGAAACCGAAGGGTTCAATTTCCGGTATTTGCGCGACGACAGCCAGGAGAGCGCGCAAGCCTACGGCGCGACTCGCACCCCGCATGTTTTCCTGCTCGATGGCGACGGCGTACTGCGCTATCGCGGCGCGATTGACGACAACTACGAACGCGCCGAACTCGTCCAGCGGCCCTATCTGCGCCGTGCATTGGATGCCGTCCTGACGGGGCAGCCGGTTGAGACTGCCGACACCGAGGAAGTTGGCTGCACGATCAAATGGAAATAAGTGCTGTCTGCCGGGTATGGCATATCCCCGGCAGGCTGATTGGTTTAATCCACAACGCATAAGGAGCAAGTTTAGCATGGCATATCAACATATTGTTGTCCCCGCAGAAGGCCAAAAAATTACCTGTCTGGATGGCGAAAACTGTATCCCCGATAACCCGATCATCGCGTTCATTGAGGGGGACGGCATCGGGCGCGACATCATGAATGCCTCCAAGCGGATTTGGGATGCGGCGGTCGAAAAGGCGTATGGCGGCAAACGTAAAATCGCCTGGATGGAAATCTATTCTGGCGAGAAAGCCGCCGAGGTCTACGACGGCGATTATATGCCAGAGGAAACCTTCGACGCCTTGCGCGAATTCCTGGT
>CAZMNL010000032.1:9805-14793 GCA_964567525.1 uncultured Anaerolineaceae bacterium | reverse complement strand
TATTCCAGCGGCGTGCCGTCGTAGCCGCGCCCGATGCCGCGATAGGTGAACCCAATCGCCCGCATCACGTCCGGCTCGTACAGGTTGCGACCATCGATCAGGATCGGGGTCTTCATCGCCGCGTGAATGCGCGGCATATCAAGCTGCTTGAACTCGTTCCAGGGCGTGACCACGATCAGCGCGTCCGCGCCTTGGGCGAGCGAGTAAGCGTCTTTTATCATTTCCATGTAGGGCATCACATGCCGCGCCGTTTCCGCGGCGACCGGGTCATACCCGCGCACCGTCGCGCCATGATCGCGGCAGTATTCGGCAATCGTGATCGAGGGTGCTTCGCGCATGTCGTCCGTGTTCTGCTTGAACGCCAGCCCCAACAGCGCAATTGTACGCCCCTTGAGTCCGTCCAGCAGTTCGTGCAGCTTCAGCAGCACGTGCCGCCGCTGGTAAGCGTTGATATCCATCACCGCTTCGATCAACTGCGGGTGGCGGCCATGCACCTGCGCCATATACGCCAGCGCCTTGACATCCTTAGGGAAGCACGAACCGCCATAGCCGATCCCGGCTTCCAGGAAATGATGCCCGATGCGCTTATCGAAGCCCATGCCGCGCGCGACCTCTTTCACGTCTGCGCCCAGTGCCTCGCAGATATTCGCAATTTCGTTAATGAAACTGATGCGCGTCGCCAGGAAAGCGTTCGAAGCATACTTGATCATCTCGGCAGTGCGCAGGTCCGTGACCACAATCGGCGCGCGCAGCGCCAGGTGAAGCTGTGCCACACGTTCGGCAGCGTCCTGATCCTCAGAACCCAACACGGTACGGTCCGGGTTCAGAAAGTCGGTCAGCGCCGACCCTTCGCGCAGGAATTCCGGGCAGCTCACCACGCTGAACTCAACCGGCGAGGGCTGGCTCTCGCGCACGATATCGGCAACCCAGTCACCGGTTCCCACAGGTACGGTGGACTTGTTGATGATGATCAACGGCTGTTTCATATTCTTGGCAATGGACTCGGCGGCCATGCGCACGTACTGCAAATCCGCCTCGCCGTCGACGCCTTCAGGCGTGCCCACCGCGATGAACACGAACTCGGCATCCTTCAGCGCCTCGTCGTAGGACGTGGTGAACAGCAGGCGGTCGGCGTTGACATTGCGCGCGACGAGTTCGGCCAACCCCGGCTCATAAATGGGCATGACACCCTTTTTGAGGTTTGCAATGCGTTCTTCGTTGATATCCAGGCACGTCACGCGGTTGCCGAGATCCGAGAAACAGGCCCCCGTGACCAGCCCGACGTACCCGACACCTATGACTGTGATGTTCTTCATCTGGTTAATCCCTCTCGTAATGATTGACATCAAACGTTTGTGATAGCATTCACAAAGTGCCTTAAACTTACCCGATGAGGCGCGAATTTCCCTGACGCTTTCCCCACGCTCGCCTCATGCAGTCATGTCTGTCAGGCGGGCACGTCTTCCATCACCATCGCGGCCACCTGCCGCCCCATTTCAACCGCGTAGTTCGTGCCGCGATCCCAGGGGTAAACCTGGCTCATGCTGGCAAGATATACGCCGTGCAGCGGGGTGCGCATGGATGGGATGGCCTGGGAGTGATCAACAAACGGGACCGGCTGCGCATACGGCGCGCGGAAAACCCACGCTTTGCGAATCCAGTTGGTCGAAAACTCCGGGTTGAACTTCGACAGCGCGCCGGTAAAACGCGCGATCAGTTCCTCGTCCGAAAGCGAAAAATACACGTGATCCGGCGCGACATAATCCCCCGCATAGACGATGTGATCGCCGCCATAGTGCCGCGCGTCCATGTAATTAGTGTGTTCGACCAACGCCAGGAAGGGAAATTCGGCTTGTGTCTTGTCCGCCGACTTTGCCGGCAGACTCAGCCAGTAAGTGCCATCGGTCAGCAGTTGGTGTTCCAGCGCCAGGATCACAACCACCGCGCCCATGCTCTTGAGTGCGCCCAGCTTCTCGGCGTATTCCGCCGGGAGATCGGGCACCAGGCGGCGCATAATGTGCGGCGAAGTCGTGCTGATCACGGCGTCAAAGACCTCGTCCTGCCCGTTGATCGTCACGTTGTACTGTCCGTCCCCGGTCAGCGTGACGCGCTGAATCGGCGTTTCGAGATGAATATGCGCGCCCTGCTGCTGCACGCGCGCCGCCAGCAGCTCCAGAAATGCCTGGAACCCACCGGCAAAGGTCCCCAGGCGCGGCGTGCGCTTATAAATGCGCGCCCACATCCAGGCCATGTTGACCTGATCATGATATTTGCCGAACTTACCGATCAACAGCGAGCGCCACAGCGTTTCATAAGCTTCACGGCCCATCGTGCGCTGTAACCAGTCCTGCGCCGTCACGCGCTCCAAAGGCCGCCAGCGGTCAAACAGCCGCAAATATAACCCAGCCAGACCGTAGCGCACTTTAGCGGGCAATGACAGCGGCAGACGCAGGTTTGCCACGACGATATTCGGGTGGTCCATCTGGTAAACGCGGTCGTTGAGCCACAGCGACGTGATCGGCCTGGGGAAGATCAGCTTATCCCCGGCTCCGAGTTCTTTGATCAGGGCCAGGACGGCATCATCATTGGCAAACCAGTGATGGTAAAACTTTTCCAGCGTCCAGTCCCACGCCGCATCACGGAACCCGGCAGCCAGTCCCCCAACCTCAGCACCCGCCTCGTAAATTTCGACCGCATAGCCTTCGCGCGTCAGATCGTAGGCCGCTGAAAGTCCCGCCGCCCCTGCCCCGATCACCGCCACTCGTTTCATCAAACCGCTATCTCGCTTTCTGCTGTCGCGTTGTTAGGCGTGCCATCCTGTGCCGTGTTGTCGTCCGCCACTTTCGCGGCGGCGATTTCCTGCGCGCGCCGGAAATCACGCCACCCCAGATTCTGCCGGTACAGGTAGAAGAAGCCCAACAGCGTGATCGGCAGCCACAACGCCGCGTGCAGCACCAACGTGTAGGACGCTGCCATGGTTTCCCGCACGCCATACGCGGTCAGGGTCTTGATGCCGGGCGTATCGAACGTGCCCACGTAACCCGGCGAAGAAGGCAGCGTCGTCGCCAGATTGACCACCGCCGTCATAACCATCAGGACAAAGAAGCTTACCTCAAAATCGAAGGCGTGCATCACAAACCAGTACTTCGTGGTTTCCGTCAGCCAGATGAAGATCGACCCCAGCAGCGTCATGAACAGGTCACGCGGGCGGCGCAGATTTTCCAGGCCGGTCATGAAGTGATCAGCCAACCCCTGCGCGGACTCGGCGAGCTTTTCCGGCAGGAAGCGGTTGAAGGCCCAGACATACAAGCGCCGCATCTGTTCCGGGCGCAGAGCCATCACCAGAAAGACCAGAAACGCACCCCAGAACAACAATGTCGATAAAAAGACAATATCCCGCAGCCAGCCCGCTTCAAAATCTGCAAACGGCAGCGCGACGAAAACGAAGATCAGCATCACCAACCCGTCAAAAATACGCTCAACGACAATCGTTGCCAGGCTCGCCGTGATGTTCACGTCCTCGTTGCGCTTCAAAACATACGCACGAATCACCTCGCCCGCGCGGAATGGATAGACATTATTACCCATATACCCGATCACAACAATCGGGAACAGCGTCTTAAGCGGAATCGGCTTGATCGACCGCAGCAGGTAATGCCAGCGCCATGTGCGCCCCCACACGGCCAGGAAATAGATCGCTACGCCGAGCGCCAGCCAACCGGGATGCACCGTTTTCATGTCCTGCCAGACATCATCCAGCTTCAGCCCGCGCAGCCCGATATATAGAAACAGGATACTCACGGCAAAGCCCAAGAGCAATGCGCCCCAACGCTGCGCGCGTCGCGTAGTTTTTCGCGTCGAACTCAAAACAGCATACTCCTCAGTGCGGCCTAATGGCAACGGCGGCATTCTAACCCAATGTTGCGGTTTCCGCACGCTCCAATACCTTTACACTGCTGCGTGCGGATTTCCTTATTGCGCAGTCGTGGCGCACAGACTGGGCCAGCAAAAGAAACGACGTTTATCCTGAACGATAAACGTCGTTTCACTTCGGTTCGGTTTTCGAACGGGGCGAGTCCGGGTCTAGAGTTCCGTATCCGTGCCCGCTGATTCGGGCAGCATACCGGCAAGAATGCGTTCCATAGCCATCGTGTGACTGCACACCCCACGCGAATTGAAGAAACTGCAATCACAAGTCCAAATACCACTGGTATACGTTACCGTGTGAGGATTGTTATCACCGTCGAAAGTGACGCTGAAGGTCGTGAAACGAATGCGATCCCGCTGCTCCGCGTAACGCTTGGCTTTTTCGATCTTGCCGATCATGCTGTAATCCATTGGAGTTCTCCTTAGATCGTAACTGGACTCAAAAGCAAAAAAGCACACTGGCTCCCCAATGTGCTTTTAGACTGCAAGCTCCTGAATGTAAATTTCTCTGCTCATGGCCGTGCAACTCCCGTTAATCACCGAGAAAATATTTTTAATGTGTTGAGGTCAGTATAAGAGAATCGCGGGGCAGTGTCAACCACTGTACGTTAGAGGTTGTTTAGAATTCGGTAGCACTGTCCCATCGCAGCGCACGACAACAGCGGGCCGCTATAACAGCGGGCGCGGATAAGGCACGTCCGGCAGCAGATCGATATGCGCACAGCAAATCACGCCGCCCAGCGCAAACGCAAAAACACCGTCATCGTCAATCGCCAGCCCGCGCAACTGCGCCTCAAGCGCGGGTGGGCGCGGCATCAATTGCAACGGCTGGACATGTTCCAACACGTCCCGTACATTACCCCGGTGCAGCAGCCGCAGATCGGCATCATATACCTGTACGAAAGGTTGATCGCGCTCACCGAGTATCACCAGGTTGCCCAGGGGCGAACATGCCGCCAGCCCCACCGCTGATGATGCTGTGAACCGAACACGCACCCGCCCCGATAACTCCATCATCTGCGCACCAGTTTCATGCACAACAACCGCCGCGCCCCCCGCAT
>CAZMNL010000032.1:0-9795 GCA_964567525.1 uncultured Anaerolineaceae bacterium | reverse complement strand
GAACAAACACGCGGCGCATTCCTCCAGGGGAATGCGCCGCTTCGAGCGCGTAATGCCCGACATACACATGCTGTTGAAAGAAATGCAGGTTATTAGCCGCGCTCAACGCCGCGACAGTTCCCAGGTCCCGATCCAGGCCCACCGCGATGAACGGCGTATCATCGCGGCAGATCAACGGCCCCTGCTGCCCATCGCTGTCCAGAATCAACGGCTCGTCGTGATTCCAGTACACGCGCAGCCGCCCGTCATAACTGGTGAGTACCGTTACGTCCCCGGCGGTAAAAGGCACCAGAAAATCTCCGCGCGGCGCGCGCACTGACTCCACCCATGACTGCCAGATATCATCATCCGGCGTGACACGCTCCGGCGCGGCAATCGTCAGCGCGTCGTAAAACGCGCCGTTGTCCACGCCATAGAAACGAACATCCGCCCGCGATAACCAGGCGGCCACCTGGCGCGGACGACCGTCCACAAGTTGCACCGCATGTAACGGGTGGTCCGCCAGATCGATCTGCCAGCTCACATCGCCCCCCTACCCGGCGCTCAAGGTACGTCGGTGATCGTTAAGGTCGCGCTGCCGCGCATCCACACATCAAGACTGTAGTTAAACGCATTGGCCCCTTTATTCTTGAGTTCGCCCCCGACCAGCAGATCGTAGCGGTCACGGTCGAACACGAAGTTCGGCGAACCGCCCTGCGCTTTGATGTTCAACGTATTCGCGGCGGGAACCAACACCTCAACATCACCGCTGTTCACGCGCAGATCACCGGCCAGTACGTCATCCTGTGGCAGCGCGAGTTGTACGTCACCCTCATTGACCGCTAGCATCAACTGCGAGACGTTGAGCGATTCGAGATTCAGCGCTACGCCACCGCTGGCAAGACTCAGATCGAACAACTCCACTGCAACCCCCAACGGTAGCATAATCTCAATCGTCGCGCGCCCGTAGTCCTCCAACCGGGAGATGGCATTACGATACGCCTCGGAGACTGTCAGCGCGCCGGTATCGTCCAACAGGTCCCAGACAACCGTGATTTCGCTCTCTTTGCTACCGCGAAAGATAAACGCCAGTTCACGTTCAAACTCATCTGCGGGAATAACCATCACGGCGGTGCGTTCCAGGTCCAGCGCGACGGTCACACGTTCGACCGCTTCCGGCAGCACCTTCGAGAACGTCTCCACCTGGTCGGCGCGCACCACGTCCGCCTGTTTCTGATAGGCGAACACCACCACGCCCGCCAGCAAAACCAGCGTCACCAGCAACCCCGCAAAACTGGTATCGACCATCCAGCGGGCCACGCGCACGCGCCGCCTGCCCAGCAGCACATCGAATCCAAACAGGACCAGCAGCGCCGGCCACCCCCGCAGCAGGATATCTTCAACCGCCGCAGGAAACGCGCCCGCCACCATCAGCAGCCAGACGCCACCGATAGCCATGATCACCAACGGCCACATAAAACTCCGGCGTGTTACCGTCATGCGGCCCTCCACAACTGTTTGATCAACAGCATCAGCCCAAACAAGATCACCACCAGCGGCAAAAATGCGTCGCCATTTTCGCCGCTCAACACGCCCAAATTGCGCGCGAGGATCACCAGCCCCATCACGATCACCACGCCACCGATCAGAATCACGGTTTCGGGATGCGTCTTGCGGCGGTGAATACGCGCCGGGTCGCGCGGGATATCCAGCAAAGTTTCGGGCGGCAGCAGGTACCACAGCGCCAGGTAGATCAAAATCCCGGTCCCGGCAGTGAACACGCCCAGGATCACAAACAGGCCGCGCACCCACCAGGAATTGACACCGATATAGCTGCCTAACCCGCCGCACACGCCGCCCAGTACGCGATCTATCAGGCTGCGAGTCAGCCGTTGCACACTCATTAAGAAACCTGCCTTGCCAAGATGGTTACTCTGCCTGAAACTATACCCCGGAACAACACAGGCGCAAGTTGCGACCCGTGCCCGATAATGTCACAATTCGGATGAGAGTCTCACACACCGCACGCACCACCTGAGGGATAGCATCATGCCAGAGGTCCAGTATCGCCCGATAGCGTCGGTCAATTTTCACGAATTCACCCACGCGTTTAACCGCGCCTACCGGGATTATCACGTACCTATCGTCATGACGGTCGAAGCATTCCAGGCGCTCATCGACCGTGACGACCTGGACCTGGATGCATCAGTCGTCGCCATTGACGGCGACACGATCATCGGCACCGGCATGCTGGGAATTCGCGGTGATATGGGCTGGATCGGCGGTATGGGTGTCATCCCCGAATGGCGGCGGCAGGGTATCGGGCGCGAGATGATGCGTTACCTGATCGAACGCGCGCGCGAAAACGGTCTTGCCACGCTGCACCTGGAAGTGATCGAAACCAATCACGGCGCTCACGCGCTCTATCGGCAGCTTGGTTTTACCCAAACGCGGATGCTTCACATCCTGAATCGCCAGCCGCATACACTACCCGATCTTCACGCGGCGCTGACAATTACGGATGCCGATGCCGCTGATACCCTGGCGTACTATCCGACCTTCCACGACACGCCCAACTGCTGGCAGCGTGGCAGCCGGTCACTGGCAGGGCTGGCGTCTCACGCCCAGGGCATCCAAGCACGGGCCGAAAACGGCGTCATCGGCTATGCGCTGGGCTGGTTCGAACCCTACGAGATTCGCATCGCCGATCTTGCCACCGCCCCCGATCAGGATATCCCACGCGCGGACATCGCCGCCGCGCTTATTCACCACCTGCACCAACGATATCCGCGCGCGCGGGGCAACGTATATAATGTGGCGGAAGATGATCCTGCGTTCTTTGCGTACCGGCATACCGGGTACACCACCGATTACCGGCAGATCGAAATGCGGTTTACGCTTAGCCCCGCCTCTGGCGGCTAGCTACCGGTGCGGTTGAAAAGCACGCCCCATTCGCACTTATTCATACGGCGAGCGCACCACGCGCAGCACCATCTGCACCTGCCCAAATTCCAGCGCATCCCCATCACGCAGCCGGTAACGGCGGCGCGGTTCGAGCGAAAAACCATTGATGCGCGTGCCGTTCGTGCTGTTCAGGTCTTCGAGAAACAGTGCTTTGTTCTCGTCGTCCTGAATGATCGTCGCGTGGCGGCGGGATACACCACCCTGCTGCCCCCCATATGGCGACAGATCGAGATCAGGGTAGAAGCTGGCGACCGGGTCGCTGCGCCCGATGACGATCTTGTCACGCACTTCGATACCCACCGTCGTCTGGTACTGCCCACCAATCTGCATCAGCAGCCGCCAGGGGGTCGCCAGCCGCGATGTTTTCACCAGCGGTTTTGACTCAGGCGGCAGCACCTTACCGGGCTGCGTGTCAAGCCGGGCCGTTTTGAGGTCCGGCGCTTTCGGGATGGTGTTTACTTTTTCGGTTTGTTCTTGTGCTGTTTGCTCGGTAGGCTGTTCCTGCTCGTCATTGGTTTCGTCAGGTTGCTTGTTCATCTCATCCACCATAACCCACTCTTTCGCACTCAATGATCCAAAAGGCACCTGCGCTTATTGTAACAAAAACTCCATTAAGAAAAACCTTTGCCGTTTATCTGTCTCTGGGCGTATTATAGGCAAATTGACAAATTCGAAAGAATATCACCGCCAATATGCCTGTTTATCCACCATACCCTAAGCTGTTCCGAAATCTCACCGCTGCGCTTTGCGTCTTGATCGCGGTTGTAACCGGCTGGATCGCCGGGGCGCGCGTGCAGGTTCCGCCGCATAGGTGGCCGGACCAAGCCACCTATGCACCCGCCGATCCGCTGAGTGACGCCGCGTTCATGCTGACCTTACGCCAGCGCGCGCTCATCTGGGAGCCTGCCGATCCTGCGGTGCCCTTCGCGTACCAATCACTGGATGATCGGGAACACGAAACCGGGCTGCTGCTCTACGGCACGATCAACCCGCAAATGTGGGCCAGCGTCCCGGCCCAGGCGGACGCATTCCATCTCGTGTGGATTGACACGGATAACCACCTGCGCAGCGCACTGGTCCACACATCCGGCGACACCTTACGCGGCCCGGTAAATGTCCTGGAGCGTGCGCCGGGCGACATCACACTCGTGCCCGCATCGAATGGGACGGCCCGAATTTTCTGGCGCGCAGCGGACGGCACGATCATGTCACTGCCGCTGGACAGCGAAGGACGCCCCGGACGCACCACGACCCACACACCGAGTCATGTGCAGCGTTTCGCCGTCGCCGCTGATGACGATCTCAATCTGCACGCTATCTGGCTAACGGCAGAAAAACCCGGCATATGGCAGATCATGACCCAACGCTTTGACAGCACCGCAGCCGAAGATAACCCGCGCCTGCTGTACAGCTTCGCGCTGCCGGATCATGCCAGCATCGCCACGCTTGATCTGGGCCTGGACCGGCGCTATGGTTACGCCATCCTGGGAACCACGCACGCCACCCAACCCGACGCCGAACAAATCACCGTGATCACGTTCCCACTGGTCGCGCCCGGTGAAACACGCATCACTGACCTGATCCTGCCCGCTGCGCTGCACATTCAGGAGTCACCACATCCTTAACCGTTTATCACCGGCCCGGTAGCGGTGCTGGATGAATCCACACCAACCCAGGCTGCGCTGCGCTGGCCGCGTCCGATCAGCGGGCAACATGCCGAGTTTGCGCTGGCGCTCGCCGTGCGGCGAGAACACACCTGGCAGCCGGGCGTCGTCTATTTTGCGAACGGTGCGCCCTATGGCTATCAGATTGTCGCACCATCGCCCGCCAACGCCAGCCCGCCAGTCCTGGCCGCCGGGCAGGATGGCACGCTTTACCTGACCTGGGCAGGTCTGGAGCGTGCCACCGCCCGTCGCTACAGCGCATCTACCGGCGCTCAAGGCTGGATCGTGCCGGGACCGGACCAGGCGCACCTGCTCAGGCGCACGATCACGGGCCTGTTGCCCGGCATCCTGATCAGTTTGGCCGGTTTGATCCCGTTCGTGCTCGCCGTGATATTCATCCCGGCCCGCACCTGGACACCTGCCGCGATCTGTGCGCTGTATGCTGCCGGTAAACTAATCTGGCCCCCGGACCTGTTTACACATATGCCGCCCCTGCTCGCCTATGACCCGGCAGCACACATCGCGGCGGGCTGGCGTGTGGGCCTCACGGTAAGCGCGATCCTGCTCGTGGCCATGGTAAGCGCGGCAGCGGTTCGCATACCGGAGCGTGCCGGGTGGCGGCGCTGGGTGGTGTTCGCCGCGCTTGATATCACCCTGACCTGGATTATATTCGGCCCGGCATTCGTCGGGTAGCCGTATGTAAACAGCGGTGGTTCAGGACGCAGAACTTGCGCTACAATAACGACGTTTTGCCAACGCTGATCTGTACACCACCATGCAAGCGAGGAAACAATGCAACTTTTGCAAAAATATCTGCGACGCGCTGTATTCGCAGCCGCCCTGTTAACCCTGTCTGCCACATTGCCTGTTGGCGTGAGCTTTTCCGCGCCGGGCCAACAGGACACGACTCCGGTCACACTGCGTGTAGCAATGCCTGCGCCGGAAAACCTGGACCCGACCCAGTTATCACGCTTCGACCAGCACACCCGCGACGTGGTAGAAAACCTGTTTGTGGGCCTGACACGCTTCGATCCGATCACACGCACGGTTGAACCGGCCATCGCGCAGGACTGGTCGATCAGCGATAACGGGCTGACCTGGACCTTTAATCTGCGCGAAGACGTGTACTGGGTGCGTTACGACAACGCTACCGGGCAAACCGAGACCGTGCGGCAGGTCGTCGCGGGCGATATGGTGTATGCCATTCAGCGCGCGTGCGATCCGCTGCGCCCTTCCCCTGTGACTGCCAACCTGATGATCATCAAGGGCTGCCAGACTGTCGCGGATGCGTTCCCTCAGATCATCAACGATATCTTCATCGCGCGCGAGATCGGCGTGCGCGCCACCAGCCCGCATACGCTGGAGATCGAGCTGTTGTTCCCGGCGAGCTATTTCCCAACGCTGCTCAGCACGCCGGAATTACGCCCTCTGCCCCGTGAATCGCTGCACGACACGCAGGATATGCGCCGGGGGCAAATGCTGCTCACCAGCGGTCCGTTTGCGCTGCAAACCTGGACCCCGGCGGGAATGACATTGATCCGCAACCCGCACTGGCCGGAATCCCACGCGGGCAATGTCGAACAGGTCGAGATCACCTTCACCAACGACACGTTTAGCACCTTGAATCTGGTGCGCAACCAGTCCGTTGATGTGGGACGCCTGGAAGCAAATCAGATCGCGGCGGCGCAGTCCAGCGATCCCGATCTTGTCGTACTGGCGCGGGGCGGCTCGCTGTTGGGTCTGGGCTATTCCTACGAACGCGCGGTCATTGATAATGCGGACGCACGGCGTGCGCTGTCCGCCGCGTTGGACCGTGCGGCCCTGGCGCGCATCTTCGACGGCGCGATGCTGCCCGCTGAGCAGTTCACGCTGCCGGATACCGTCGCTGCGCCGCAGCCGGACTATGCGCTGGATGACGCGACAGGCGCGCGCGCCGCATTTGCGCTGGCGGGTTTTCCTGACTGCAACAACATGCCGGAACCGTTGATTCTACTCGTGCCCAACGACGATCCGGCCTGGACCGAACTGGGCAGCGCGATCACCGGGCAGTGGGTAAGCACGCTGGGCTGCAATCCGGCCCTGTTTGAAGTAAAACCAATTCCGCGCACTCTGTTGATCGAACTCAGCCACGCCAACTACGACCCGGAACAGGTCACGCGCTCGCATATGTGGCTGTTCACCTGGAATGCCGACTATCCCGACGCGCACGCCTGGACGCATGACGCGGTACACTGCCGTTACGGGTATATTCGCAACGGGCGCACGTGCAGCCCGGTAGACGAGCAGCTTGATGAGGCCGGGATCACTTTCGATACTGCCACACGCGCTGCCGCTTATGCACAGGCCGAAACGCTGTTGTTCGGTCCCGGTGGCAGCTACCCGGTAACGCCGCTGCTTGCCACTGCTGCCGCGTGGTTCGTGCAGCCCTGGGCCGAGGGACCGACGGGCAGCAGCCCGGCACGTTATGACCTGTGGACGATCAACACTGGTGACCAACCCCCCGCATAACTTTATTAACGCGGATCAAAAAACGGGCGTCCCACCGGTGAGGATGCCCGTTTTACTGCTGGCTATTGGTGGCTGCGACGCGGTTCAGTTCGCGCGCTGCTGGAAATTAATGTAGTACGATGTCGAGGTCGAGATCGCCTCACCATCAACGGTCACGCTGCACGCGGACGCCTCAACAATTGGCGGCGTAGATACCAGGTTGGGCACCGTTACCGTATACGACCGGGCTGGCATCATTTCAAAATCAGCATATTCGGTCCCGCGTTCCGGCTTCAGCCCGGTGAAAAAGCGGTCAAGCGTTACGCCGCTCCACGATATCGTGACCGGCACGCCGGGAATCCCCTGTCCCAACCGGTCATAAACCCGCACTTCGATCATGCCCGGCATAGCGGGATCGCAAAACGACTGCAAACGCCCCAGCACAAAGCTGTCACCCGCTGGCGGCGTGCTCGTCGGGCGCACAAACTGCGCGGGCGTGGCATCGGACGCGAGCGGCGTGGGTGTCTTGGTGGCAGGCGGCGCGAGTGTGGGGGTCCGCGTCAGCGTCGGAATCGGGGTAGCGAAGACCACCGGCACCGAAGTCGGATATATTCCGTCTGCGCACCCGCTGGCCCCCTGCGAGATATATAACTGCTCCATGGCGCGGATCACGCGGATATCGGTATTGGTGATGTTTTTGCCGGTCTTCACACGCTGGCAGGCCACATCCGCGACCAACTGCCACACGTCGCGCTTTGGCCGGAGCGCACGCAAACGGTTAAACGCCAACGTGCGATCATTGTTGTGCGCGTAACTCATCGCTACCGCGACGACATAATCTTCCTGCGATGCCGGGTCAAGCTGCCAGGGGGCCGTGTTGCGCTCGACGACCGGGTCAATTTCCCAGGTATAGAACAGGGCAGCGGCGATCCCGATCCCGATCCCGGCCAGCAAAGCAAACCAGGACAGGCCGCCCCCACTGCGGTGTACATGCTCGCTCATCAGTTTATTGCACCATCGTTGGTATTGGAGCGGTAGCTTTCCATCACGGGCGTCAGGCGACCGACTGCCTCGGCCAGCGCCACCATCGGGCCGATGGCCGGGATATTGCTCTGGCTGATGTAGCGTTCGGTCAGGTCCTGGATATAGCTAAAGATATTGTCTTTTTGCAGCGGGCGCAGCCGTTCCAGAGCAGCCTCAATATCACGGTCATGCTGGTAGCCTTCCGCCACCATCACCGTGTATTCTTCCTGGAACTGCGGAGCCAGCGCCGAAAGCGAACTGTTCGTATACTCAACCGGGAACTGCTCCCAGCCGAGGAACACGCCCACAACCAACCCAATCAGCACACCAATCAACAGCGAGCCAATATAACGTTTGGACATTGTTTTCGAACCCTGTCTTAAATTTGCCTAACGAGTCTCGCCACAATCTCTTGTGCTTGGATTGTACCGCAACTCCCCCCAGAAGAGACAAGAAAAACACAAAGCCGGGCGGCAAAAGTTGACCCCGGCTTTGGTTTCAGGCTATAACAGGTGCCGAAGGTGGGAGTCGAACCCACATGGGTGTTACCCCGCGCGATTTTGAGTCGCGTGCGTCTGCCAATTCCGCCACTTCGGCTGATGTGAGGCAAGTATAGGATGATTCCCGCGATCCGTCAATGGGATTTTAGGATAAATTGTGAATTTTTGCGGCGCACAGGACCGTCACAATGGATGAACCCAGCCTGATCGCAGCGGCGAAAAACGGCGACGTTGAGTCGTTTAACCAGCTTATCCTGGTTTATCAAGACATGGCGTTCACAGTGGCCTACCGTTTGATCGGCGAACCCGACGCCGCCGCCGACGCCACACAGGAAGCGTTTATCTCGGCATTTCGCAAACTGCACCAGTTTCGCGGCGAGCGTTTTAAATCGTGGCTGATGCGCATCGTCACCAATGCGTGCTATGACGAACTGCGCCGCCGCCAGCGCCGCCCGGCTGCGTCTCTGGATGCGCTGACCGACAATCACATCGACCTATCGCCCGGTGTGGATGTGCAGTTGCACTCCGCGCAGGAAAACCCGGAACAGGCCGCGCAGCGTCACGAACTGAGCGCCGCCATTCAGGACTGCATCAACGCGCTGCCCGATAACCAGCGGATGATTGCCGTACTGGCCGATGTTGAGGGTTATCCCTACCAGGAGGTCGCGGAGATCACCGACCTGCCGCTGGGCACGGTTAAATCGCGGCTGAGCCGCGCCCGTGCCCGGCTGCGCGACTGCCTGCGCGACCTGCGGGAACTTTTGCCCGCTGAATACCGTCTGATCAACGAATGACCCATATTCCCGTGAAGCGAAGAAACCGTAAGTAATCATGGCAGCATCACACCACATACCCACCGAACGCGATCTTGAACTCCTGTCCGCCTATCTGGACGGTGAGCTTTCGGGCCGTGAACGCGAAATGCTCGAACGCCGCCTGGCACAGGACGCGAACCTGAACCGCGCGCTCACCGAACTGCGCGAGACGGTCGCCCTGCTGCATGGGCTGCCACGCCTGAAAGCGCCGCGCAGCTTCGCGCTCGACCCGGCCCGGTACAGCCGCCCGATTCCCTGGTGGCAGCGGCTCTTTGCCGTTGGCCCACTGTTACAGCTTGCCGGGGCTATGGGGAGTGTCGCTTCGATCCTGTTAATCGCTGCGGTGCTGGTGCTGGGCAGCGG